>JACROU010000022.1 GCA_016214265.1 Candidatus Omnitrophota bacterium | reverse complement strand
TAGCCAATTTCTTCCAGTTTGTACGTGCGCGGCAGCACCCTGCCGTTCACCTCGACGGTTCCCGAAAAATAGGCTTTGTTGTGAATATCGTTGTATGTCGGACACGGCTGGAGGACGTCGACGAGCGCCATGCCGTTATGCGTGATCGCGGCTTTGATCATCTGCACGAGATGCACGCCATCGTAAGCGTAACTGCGCGCGACAAAGGTGTAGCCCGCGGCAATCGCGATCGCGAGCGGATTCACGCCTTCATTAATATTCGGAAGCGGCAGCGATTTGGGCTGCATCCCACGCCCGAGCGTCGGCGAGGCCTGACCTTTCGTCAGTCCGTACACTTCATTGTTGTACACCATGTACGCAATGTCGATATTGCGTCGGCCCGCGTGCAGAAAATGGCCCGCACCAATACCGTAACCATCACCATCGCCGCCCGTCGCCACCACCGTCAGTTCGGGATTGGCGAGCTTCGCCCCCAGCGCGAACGGAAGCACGCGGCCGTGAAGCGTGTGCACGCCGTAGGTTTTCATGAAATGCGGCGTTTTGGACGAACAGCCCACCCCGGAATAAACCGCGACACGCCACGGATCAAGTCCCAGCTCGGCCAGCGCGCGCTGAATGCAATTGACGATGCCGAAATCGCCGCAGCCCGGACACCAATCCGGATGCACGGCCGATTTAAAATCCACGGGCTTATACATTTTCGCTTCGGGTTTAGAGTCCATAACGAAGCACCACCTTCCCGCTTTTTTTCTGAACGATTTCCGTCACGGCCGAAACAATTTCCGTCTCGGACATCGGACGGCCTGTCCATTTCAACACGGTGTGCGGAATATGAATTCCCGTTTCCTGGCGCACCAGTTTGGCCAGCTGGCCCGTATAATTCATTTCGATATCGATCAACGTTTTCGCTTTCGACAACATCCGGCTCACCGCTTCTTTCGGAAACGGCGACATCATTTTGATCTGAAGCACATTGACTTTGATGCCTTTCGCGGCGAGCACCGGAAGAGCATCGAGCACCGGCGGTTTTGCGGATCCCCAGGTCACAATCGTGGTGTCGGCTCCGGGATCACCGAAAAATTTAAACTGTTGCGATTCAGGAATTTCCCGGAGCGCGAGCTCCAGTTTTTTCATCCGCTTGGTTTGCATCCGGATGCGATTCTCCGGATCTTCGCAAATGTGCCCGAGTTCGTCGTGCTCATCGCCGGTATTCCAATAAATGCCGCCCTTTTGCCCCAGCAAAGGGCGCGGAGAGATGCCATCATCGGTAAACGCGAAACGTTTGAACTCGCCGCCCGCGGCGGCCGATTTGGCCAGCGCCTCCGGCGACGCGAGCAGGCCGCGGTCAATTAGAAGCTTCGATTCATCGAAAGGCAGAATGCTCTGCGTGTTGTTGGCGAGCGATTTATCAGAAAGCACAATCACCGGCATTTGATACCGTTCGGCGTAATTGAATGCCCAGAAGGCATCGTAAAAACTTTCTTCCATATCACCGGGCGCAATCACGATGCGCGGAAATTCTCCGTGCCCGGCGTCAAGCGTAAACAGAAGATCGCCCTGTTCGTGACGCGTCGGCAATCCGGTGGACGGTCCGCCACGTTGATAACTAAAAATCACGACGGGTACTTCATTGATGCCTGCCCAGCCCATACCTTCGACCATCAAACAAAATCCGGGGCCGGAGGTGGACGTCGACGAGCGCACGCCGGCAAGCCCCGCGCTAATCGCGAGCTGAAGCGACGCGATTTCGTCTTCGGCTTGCATGACCAGCATGCCGAATTCCGGTTTTCCTTCCAAATACACACTCTCGTCGCTGGCGGGTGTGATCGGATAATACGTTTGAAATTTGCATCCGGCTTTGAGTTTGCCGAGCGCGGAAGCCTGCACGCCGTTGATCATCAGTCGCTCGGGCGTTTTGGGATTGGCTTTCAATTTATATCGGAATTTCTGAATGGCTTCGGCCGCGACCATCGCCTTGGCTTTTTCGGCGGCCTTCAGATTGAGCGGCACAAGTTTCGCTTTTTTTCCGGTAAACATTCCGGCGAGCGCTTTTTCCAGATATTGAAAATCCAGTTCGAGAAGCGCCAGCGACGCCCCGACCGCGATCGTATTTTTCATGATGACGAGTTTCAGATAATCCTCACCCGACTCGGCCGCCAGTTCTTTGATAATTTTTTCGAAATCGATTCCGATGCGCAACACTTCGAGCGGAAGTTTCAGCGTGTCGGGCTTGGTCAGAAGCGGATCGTAAATGAACGCGCCGCCGGGAATTAATTCGTGGGCATGAATTTGCGCGGTGGAATCTTCGAACGTAGCGAGCAGATACACCGGGTCGATGTGCGAGCCGACGGGCTTGTCGCTCGCGCGCACCTGAAAATAACTATGCTCCCCGATGATGTTGGAATGATATTCGCGCTTGCCGTAAATCCACAGACCGGCGGCTACGCAGGTGCGGGCAAATAAATTGGCAGAGGAGTCAACGCCCGTCCCTTGCGGCCCTCCGATCATCCATGATAGCTGATTGACTATGGCCATAACTTCTGACCTCCGCTTCAATTAAAGCCTAGCACACCGGGAGGAATGCTGGATATAATGTAAGCTTTACGGAGAAATCACTCAATGGATTGGTTGATTCAAATCGCCGCGATTATTATTTTCGCCCGCATTGCCGGAATTCTCTCCCGCAAAATCGGGGTCAGTTCCCTGTTCGGTGAAATCCTGTTCGGCATCGTGCTCGGCAGTGTTGCCGTCTGGCAGCACTGGCAGTTCGACATTCATCTTCTCCGGGCCTTTGCCGAAATCGGCATTGTCTTTTTAATTTTCATCATCGGACTGGAAACTAACGTTTATCAAATTATTTCCGTTGGCTTTCGCGGAACGTTGGTGGCTGCACTCGGCGTCATCCTTCCATTTATTGCCGGATATCTTACTGCGCGCGCGTACGGTTATGACCTAAAAGTGGCGCTGTTTGTCGCGTCCACGTTCACCGCTACCAGTGTCGCCATTTCTGCGCGCGTCTTTATGGATCAAAATCTTGTCCATCACCGCTCATCGCAAACCGTATTGGTCGCCGCTGTTGTGGATGATATTTTGGGATTTCTGGTATTTACCGCCGTTTTGATTCTCGAGCAAACTGGAAACAACGGATCGTCCGGCTGGCTGACACGCGTACTGCCCGCGGGATTTTTTCTCTTCGTGTTCATCCCACTTATGTGGCTGGCAATGAATCCGATTCACAGATGGCTGAACAAACTGGAGATCGATTCTAAATTTGTTTTGATCATCGGAATTTTATTCATAGCAGCGTTTGTCGCTCACACCGCGGGACTCGCGCCCATTATTGGCGCGTTTTTTCTGGGTATGGCCCTCAGTATGAAAAGAGATACGAAGCTCGCGGAACTGACGCATCCCCTGTCCCACCTTTTCGCCCCGATATTTTTCGTGTACATGGGATTTCAGGTCAATCTGATGGCCGTTTGGCAGAATTGGCCGATGGCTTGTGTTCTCATTCTCGTGGCGGTGCTAGCTAAATTGATCGGCGCGGGATTGGGCGTGGTTTTTTGTCGTGGCTCGTGGCGAGAGGCACTCGTGGTGGGTATTGGCATGGTTCCACGCGGAGAAGTGGGACTGATTATCGCCAGCATCGGAAAAAGCATGAATATTATTGATGACGCGCTTTTTGGGTCGGTTACTCTGATGTGCATCGCGACCACACTCATCGCCCCCCTGCCCTTGAAAAAAGCAATCGAGGCGATGGTCGCGAAGGAAAAGATTTAAGAGCCTATCCGCTTTTGTCTACCGTAGGGGCGACCCTTGTGGTCGCCCGCGCGCGTCACGTTAGGCGACCACAAGGGTCGCCCCTACACAAACGATCAAATCATAATTTCAAATGTCATAAGGTGCTATCTCGGGAAGGCTTCTTTGACACCGCCGTCGACGGTCAAAATACAGCCTGTCGTCTTGGCGGATTTGTCGGAGGCAAGGAAGAGCACCGATTCAGCTACGTCCTCGCCCGTGACGCGGATCTTCAGCAAATTTCTTTTCCGGTAAAAATCTTCCAGTTCGTTTTCGGGAATCTTATAACTCTCGGCGCGGTCTTTGCGGACCTTCTCGTTCCACAGTCCCGAACCTTCAAAAATTCCGTCCGGATTAATCATGTTGGCGCGAATACCGAACTCCCCGTTTTCAATGGCGACGATGCGGCAGAGCTGAGCCTGCGCGGATTTGGAGGACGAGTAAGCGCCGAAATCTTTTCCGGGCGCGAGCACATTCTTCGTCGTGATGAAAATAATCGAACCGCCGATGCCTTGCGGACGCATGATTCTCAAGATCTCGCGCGTTACCAAAAAATGCCCGGTGGCATTCACGGCTAAATTTTTCTCCCACTGCTCGAGCTTGAGGTCGGTCAGACTGGCGACCGTCGCGATGCCGGCGTTGGAGACGAGAATATCGATGCCGCCGAAAGTGAGTAGAATTTTGTCGATGGCGGCAGTCACGCTTTTTTCGGACGTGACGTCCAGGGTGATCGAAAAAGGATCGGAACCTTTTTTCAGATCAGCGGCGATCACTTGTGCCCCTTGGTCCCGAAGTTTTTTTACAATCGCACGGCCAATCGCTCCCTCGGCTCCTGTGACCAAAGCGATTTTCCGGGCAAGCGGCTTTTCGTTCGGCGCCAGCGACAATTTGTAAAGTTCCATCGACCAATATTCCATCTCGAACGCGAGTTTTTCGGAAAGCGATTTGTACGGCGCCCACAGGCTCGCATCTTTCTGAACCTGAATGGCGTGCTCATAAATTTCCGCGACAATATCGGCGCAAATCGCGTCTTTGCCGGTCGTGATCATGCCGATGCCGGGAACCAGAATCACCACCGGATACGGATCGAGCATGAACATGCCCGGCTGTTTGTGTTTCTCGTAATAACGGCGATGATTTTCGGCGTAGGTTTCAATTTGCGGCGCGAGAGGTTTTTTAGGATCCACAAAAAGCGGAACGCGTTTCGTCCGGAGCATGTGATCAGGCGTCGCGGGCCCAATTTGCGAGACTTTCGGCGCAAGTTTAGAATTAACGAATTCGAGAACTTCTGGCTTGTCGTCATAACGCAAAATCACCAGCTTGTTTTTGCTGACCACACCGCGAATCACCGGATAATTTTTTCGGAGCCATTCTTTACGCGCTTCTTCCGGGAGAGTTTTCACTTTCTGGCCGCCAAGAATTGAGTACGCTTTCTCTCTTTTGGCAAAAAACTTTTCGGCGCGCGTCACGTAATCAATGGTGCGCGAATAGCTTTCTTTCGAATCTTCTCCCCACGTAATCAGTCCGTGATGTTCCAGAATCGCGCCGCGGGCCTTCGGATTTTCACGTACCAGATCCGCCACGACTTTCGAGAGCGTAAATCCCGGCTTCACGTACGGAACCCAAACGAGTTCGTTGCCGAAAAGTTTTTTGGCCAGCTCACGGCCGCGGGCGTTATTAGTCACGGCAAGAATGGCATCGGCGTGCGTGTGATCGATGTCGGGATAATCGAGAAACGCGTGCAGAAGCGCTTCGATGGAAGCGCGCGGCGCTTTGGGACTGAGCATGCAATGCTCGATGAAACTGACCATGTCCTCGTCAGTCATTGACTCGCGATCATAAACCGGAAGCACCAGATCCAAATCCAGCGGAGTAAAATGTTTTGGCTCAGACACCTTGAGGTCGGACCCGGAACCCTTAACGCGCAAGACCCGCCGAGGACGGCCCTGAAAATCCTTTTCCTCCCATTTCGTGGAGGTATTGCCGCCGCCCCATACACAGAGCTTGGGCTCGCTCCCGATCAGGCGTGACCGGTACACCAGTTGTTCCAGCCGATTGAGGCCCTTGGCCTCTTTGTCATTCCACAGATTTTTCAAGATTTCCCTCTCTTATCATTTCCAAAAGGCGCGTATATACCGAACGGCGATGGGCGATGAGGACAACAATCACTTTTCGATTTTTGGTGTCCAATTCATAAATAATTCGATAATGCGTCGTACGATAACTCCAGCGCCCTTTTAACTCATCTCTTAATTGCTTCGCAGCAGTATACGGATTTTGAGAGATTTGATCAATGGCAGCAAGTACCTGGCGTTTTACTTGCGGAGAAAAATGCTTGATATCTTCTTTTACCCGCGGAAGATAAGCGATTGAATACTTGATGAAAATCACCTGAGAGGCTCTCCAAAAACTTCCTCATGAGTCAATAATTTGGCTCCCTTTTTAATATATTCTCTGGCCTCCCTGAGGCGTTTTACTGTTTTGGGATCCGATAAAACATCCAGAGTTTCCATCAATTGTTCAAACTCTTCAAAATTCATAATAATTGCTGCCGGTTTTCCTTCCCGGGTCACAACAACCTCATCTCCCCGATTTCCAACAGCTTTCAACAATTCATAAAACCGGGTTTTCACTTCTGAAGCAGATAATGTTTTAGTCATGAGAGTTCCTTTCGACCTATTAAACGACCGGTCGTTTATTCGACCTAATTATAAAGGGAAACACTCGGCTTGTCAATCCGGAGACTTTTCATGAAGGGTGCTTATACTTAAGGATGAGGGGTAATTGCCAAGACAGTTATTTGGCCGGGTTTGGGGTAATTCCCCTCTTGAGAGGGGCACACTGCAAAGCAGGGGGAGGGTGTAAAATCCAATGTTATTACACACCCCGTCGCCTTCGGCGCCACCCCTCTCTAGAGGGGACTTAAAAATCTGCAGAACTCAAGATGGTTATTTGGCCCGGCTTGGACCCATATCTAATTTTCTGCCGCGACCCTCGCCCGCCTGCTTGATTCCACGAAGAACGGATCCTAGCGCCTTCTTATTCTGATAAAGCCACATCTCCCGTTCCGGAATTTCAACGAGCGGAACGAGCAGAAAAGTGCCGTCGGTTTCATTTTTGTAAATTTTTACACGATAGCCGGCTTGCGCAGTCTCGCCCAGCGTGATCCGGCGTTTTTCGTCCACGGTCTTGGTCCCAATCTGCGTGTATTTGCCGGAAACTTTGATTTCTTCTTTATGCTTTGGTTTCACGATGCTCACCCCTCTTCACGATGAAGACTAACACAGATTCCCAAAGTGGGCAAGTGGGAAAATCCCACTCAATCCATCCCGAGGCGGCCTAGGCGGCCGGCGACGTGGGCGCTAGCGTACATCCAGTAAAAGAAAAAACCCGCCAGGACAAAATAGACCGCGTTCAAGATGAGGGCAATCGCGAAATATTCGGTCGGCATCGCGCCCGTTTTGATGACTTCGCGCATGCCTTCAAACACGTAGGTACTGGGAATCATACGCGAGATGACTTGAAGCCATGGCGGCAACACCGACAGCGGATAAAAAATCGCGGAAATCGGTTGAAGCAGAAACGGCACACCCCAAATCAGCGCCTCGGCCGCGTGCCCCCAGCGAATGATCAGGCCGGACGTAAAAATCCCGACCGCCCAGCCGAAAAGGAGCAGATTCACGATGAGCGGAATCAAATAAAATCCGGTGGCTTGAATGAGATTGAAATGATAGAGCACGACCGCCAGCCCGGCCAAAATCACCGTGATCAGCATCGTTTTCATGAATCCGTAAATAAATGTGGACACCATCCACTCCCAAATTTTAAGCGGCGAGATCAGCAAATTCACGATGTTCTGGGTCCAAATATCCTCGATGATCGAAATGCTGACGGCCTGCTGTGAGCGATACAGAATGTCCCAAAAAATCAATCCGTTGATGAGGAACACGATGATGCGAGAAAGATCCCCGCCCGCGACGCGCTGAATGTACAGCGTCACGAATCCCCACAAAAAAAGTTCCATCACCGGCCAAAAAACAATTTCGAACGTGCGGGGAACGCTTCGCTTGTGAAGATAAAGATATCTGAGAATCATCGCGCTAATGCGCCGGATCGAACCGCTCATGGCCTAGCCTCGCTCACCAAATTTCCGCGAACAATTTTGATAAATACCTGTTCCAGATTTTTACTTTCGAACGTCTTCGTCACTTCCGCCGCCGTCCCTTGCGCAATCGTCTTTCCTTTATTGATGAAGATAATGCGGTCGCAGATTTCCTCCACCTCGGGCATGTTGTGCGACGTGTAAAGCATGCCGATGTGACGCTCATTCTGAATTTTTTTCAAGATCTTACGTACATTGTCCGCCATTTCAGGGTCGAGACTTGCGGTCGGCTCGTCGAGCAGTAACAGTTCGGGATCATTCAGCAGGCTTTTGACCAAATTAAGCCGCGTCTTCTCCCCTGACGAAAGCGCCCCCACCGCCCGGTCGCGAAGATGGCTGATTTGAAAAAGCTCGAGCAGAGAACCCACTTTTTCGGCCGCGTTCTTGACGCCGTAAAGTTTGGCGTAAATGTTCAGCGTTTCTTTGATTTTGAGATTGGATGTAAGATTGGTGTAAAAAAAAGAAAAATTAATCCGCTCGGAAATTTTGTGACGGTCTTTTAGCGGTGACATCCCGAGAACCTCGACTTCGCCCGACGTCGGCTTCAGGAGGCCAAGAAGGATATGAATTGCCGTCGTTTTTCCGGCGCCATTCGGACCGAGCAGGCCCAGAATTTCCCCGCGCTCGAGTGTGAGCGAAAGATTTTCCAGCGCGTGAACGCCGTTGTAATTCTTCGAGAGATTTTTCGTAACGACAAGAGACATCACTTGTTCTTTTTTCTGAGTGTGAGCGAATTAGTGACAACCGATACGGAACTGGCGGCCATAGCAGCGCCGGCGATGACCGGACTCAGAAGCCAGCCGGTCACGGAATACAACACTCCGGCCGCGATGGGAATTCCGAGAATGTTATAAATGAAAGCGAAAAAAAGATTCTGTTTTATTTTTGCCAGCGTGCGGCGGGAAAGATCGAAGGCAAAGAGAACATCGCGTAAATCATTTTTCATTAAAATGATATCCGCCGTTTCCATCGCCACATCGGTTCCCGATCCAATCGCGATGCCGACGTCGGCTTTCACGAGCGCTGGCGCGTCGTTAATCCCATCGCCGACCATCGCCACATTTTTCAATTTCGAAATCTCGCGGGCTTTGTCTTCCGGCAGCACCCCGGCGATCACACACGCTTCGGGAATGCCGATTTGGCGGGCAATCGCGCGGGCCGTCACATGATTATCTCCGGTGATCATCCACACCTCTTGTTTCAATTGTCGGATCACCTCTTTCGCCTCAGGCTTTGGCAAATCCGCGCAGGCCACCAAACCTTTTGCCGTTGTTCCCTCCGCCACAAAAATCACCGTTTTTCCTTCGTTCTCCAACCGCGCGCGGTCATGTTCATATCGCTCCACATTCACGCCTTCTTCCGCCATAAATCGTCCACTGCCGAGCAAAAAGGTTCCGGCGCGAACGCCTCGTCCGGGCGCCGATTGAAAAGTTTCCGGATCGTTCACACGAATGCTGCGCGCGCTAGCGGCTTTCAGAATCGCCTGCGCCAGCGGATGCTCGGAGCGTTTTTCGCAAACAGCCGCGATTTCCAGCACACGATTGTCCTCCGGAACAATATCTGTGACTTCGGGACGACCGATCGTCAGCGTACCGGTTTTGTCAAAAACGAGCGTCTCGATGTTTGCAAGTTTCTCAAGCGCCGCCGCGCTTTTCACGAGCACGCCGTGGCGCGCCGCGACTCCCGTGGCTACCACCACCGCCGTGGGCGTCGCCAGCCCGAGCGCGCACGGGCAAGCGATAATAAGCACGGCAATAAACGTGGTTAGCGCGAAAATAAATGAAGCGCCGGAAAGAATCCAAATCAGAAATGAAACAATGGCGATCACGACAACGGAAGGAACGAAATAGGAGGAAACTTTATCGGCCAAATTCTGAATCGGCGCCCGGCTGGCCTGGGCTTCCTGAACGAGCTTGATAATCCGGGCCAGCGCCGTGTCGGCCCCCACCCGTTTGGCGATAAACCGGAAACTTCCGGTTTTATTGATGGTTCCGGCGACGACTTTACTGCCTTTCGATTTCTCAACCGGAATACTTTCTCCGGTAATCATCGACTCATCGACGGACGATTCGCCGTCCAGCACCTGGCCATCGACCGGAATTTTGGATCCCGGACGCACCACCACGATATCGTCCACGCGCACCTGATCCACGGGAAGCTCCAGGTCGAAACCACCGCGGCTGACGTAGGCTTTTTCCGGAACCAAATTCATGAGCGCGTGAATCGCCTCGGATGTTTTTTTCCGCGAGCGGACTTCCAACAATTTTCCGAGCAGGATAAAAGCGATTAACAGTCCGGCGATTTCAAAATAAAAATGCCCGCCGCCGGCCACGAGCATTACCACGCTGTACGTGTAAGCCGTGCCCGTTCCCATCGCCACCAGCGTATCCATATTCGCCGCCCGGTTCACAAAAACGGATCGGGAGCCGCTCACAAAGAAATCCCGGCCCGCCCACATAATCGGTGTGGCCAGCAACAGCTGAACCCATCCGGCTTGCTCCATCATCGCAATGAGCGCGAGCGGAACACCGAATACGAATGAAAGAATCGTTTTTTGTTTGAGACTTTTAAGCTCGTGATCGGGATTTATGAATTCATCGCGGCAGGATGCGGAACAGAAATAAAAATTCTGATTTCCTTTTTTTGCGGAAATGGCCGTCGCCTCCGACACCATCATTCCGCAGACAGGATCTTTTCGCGTCATTTTTTCCGGCATTCCAGAAGAATAATGCTGGTGAGACTTTCGGGCATGAGCCACGCGTCAAAACGCACGAGGGCCGACAAAAATTGATTGAGGGCTTTGTAGATGGGGAGGCATTTTCGAAGGCGATCGGGACTTGACTGTTTTCGATCGTTCTTTCCAAATAATGCCAAAAATAATTTCACGGTAAGCCAGGTGCCGAATCGCTCAAGCGGCCCGCCGACTTTTTTCTTCCGAACAACATCAAATCCGGCCGTGTTTACTTTTTCGATCAGCTCGGAAATTTTATAGCGCCTTTCGTGATGCACATATTCGTCGTCAAAACCCCAATAATGCGGATTCGCGGGCACGGTGATGACCAAATGGCCACCGGGGCGCAGCACAGCCGCGAGCTCGGAAAGTGTTTTCCGGTCGTCCGGAATATGCTCCAGCACTTCGGAGAGAACGGCGGAGTCAAAGGATCCCGGCTTGAAAGCAATTTGGGTGGCGTCCGTCACCGCGTAAAAATGCCGGCCGTTGTTCACCTGAAGCCGGGCCAATTCCTTCATCGCGATCGGTTCCAGGTCCGTATACACCGTCGCGTCGGTCACCGGAGAAACACCGCTTCCGATTTCGAGACTGCGGCCTTGATAATTTTGGGTAACGCCGCGGACGGCGCGCACCCGCGTTAAATAATTAAACAGATGATTTTTGAATTCGAGATAAACCGAATCGCCAAAAAAAGTTTCAAACGGGTTTTGCATGTTTGGGAGAGGATTGAATGTCGAGCCGTCCGGTGGCGTTGTCAAAAATCGGATATTTTGCGAGGCCCCATTTCTGGGCGCGGTATTTCAAACTGGTGTCCAGCACGCCGAATCCGTATTCCATCGAACGTTTCAGATTAATAGAAGATGCTTCCGCAAAATATTTCGTCGGGCAGGAAATTTCGCCGAGCTTGAATCCGAAATAAGCTGCCTGGGCCAGCATCTCGTTATCAAACACGAAATCGTCGGAGTTGTGCTCGAGCGGCAGCGTTTCCAGCACGCGCTTCGAAAACGCGCGGTAGCCGCTGTGATATTCGGAAAGTTTTTGATTCATGATCAGGTTTTGCGCCAGGGTCAGACAGCGGTTGGCGATGTATTTGTAGATCGGCATGCCGCCCGCAAGCGTGCCGCCGCACAAAATGCGCGAGCCCAGCACCACGTCGTAAATGCCCGAGGCAATCATCGAGGCCATGGCCGGCACCAGCTGCGGCGTGTACTGATAATCGGGGTGCAGCATCACGATGATGTCGCCGCCAATGCGCAGGGCTTCCCGATAGCAGGTTTTCTGATTGCCGCCGTAGCCTTTGTTGGCCAGATGAAGGACGGTGCGAATGCCAAGCCGTTTCGCGACCTGAACAGTTTCGTCCTTCGACGCGTCATCAACCAGAATCACTTCGTCCACCAAATCTTTGGGGATTTCGCGATAGGTTTGTTCCAGGGTTTTACCGGCATTGTAGGCCGGCATCACCACTACGACTTTTTGAGAATTGATCATTGAAAACTCCGAATGACAGACCAGCGTGTATTAGGTGCCAGGTTCATGAACCTGGCACCTAACTCCCCGGATCTTCCTTTAGAACCAATGCATTATTTTTCCAAGAGCAAATACCCCAACACCCACGACCAACACGGTCAGCATCATTTTTTCATGACTGCAGGCGCCTTTCGCGGCTTTGCAATCTTTTTGAGGACAAAATAGGGACATAAGGAACCTCCTGGTTGTTACTTCACAGCCTGATTTCTGGTATACTATGCCCCAATTCTTTGCGGAGGTCAATTCATGCAAAAAACATTATCCGAGCTTGCTCAAATCGTCGGCGGGAAGCTCATCGGCGACGGAAACACCCTTATCAAGGCTATTACCAATATCGAAACCCCTGAAAAAGAGGCTCTTACCTTCGTTACCGAAGAGAAATTCCTGGGCTCTCTGGCCGGAACCACGATTGCGGCCGTGATCGTACCCCCTTCTATTTCCCAGTTTGAAAAACCGTTGATTCAATGCCCTAACCCCAAGCTGGCCTGGGCGCGCCTCTTGTGGGTATTCCACCCCGCCCGAGCGTTTGATGGTAAATCATCCGAAAAAGCCGTGATCCACCCCACCGCTAAAATCGGCGCGGGTGTCACGATTGAATCGTTCGCAGTCATCGGTGAAAATTCCGTCATCGGCGACCGCGCTGTCGTGCGGTCCGGATGCGTGATTGACCGGAATGTCCAGATTGGGGCGGAAACCATTCTTCAGCCGAATGTTATGATTTACGAAAATTGCCGCGTCGGAAATCGCGTGATTCTTCACGCTGGCACGGTGATCGGCGCGGACGGATTTGGCTACGTGATGGATGCGGGAAAATATTTTAAAGTACCTCAGCTGGGAAATGTCGTGATTGAAGATGATGTTGAGATTGGCGCCAACACCACGATTGACCGCGCGACGATGGGGTCCACCATCATTCGCCGCGGCGCAAAAATCGACAATTTGGTTCAAATCGCTCATAACTGCGACATCGGCGAACACACCGTCGCCTCCGCACAAGTCGGTATTTCCGGAAGCTGCACCGTCGGCAAATACGTCACGCTGGCCGGACAAGTCGGATTGGGCGACCACTGCGAAATTGGGGATCAGGCCATCATCGGCGCCCAGGCCGGACTTCCCACAGGCAAGAAAATCCCGCCCCAAAGCGCATTCCTTGGCTCACCCGCCCGGCCGCTGGAGGATATGAAAAAGCAATTCGCCGCTCAGCTCCGATCGGCGGAAACGTTGAAAGTGGTTCGGGATTTAGTCAAACGCGTTGAAGCTCTGGAACAGGTTCCTGGAACTTAAGTGCCACCTTGCTTATTTTCGGATTAGGCTTAAAAACTCAGCGCGGGCGCGCTGATCGTCACGGAAAACACCGAGCATCGAACTTGTTGTCGTGATCGCGTTCTGCTCTTCCACACCGCGCATCGCCATGCACAGATGAAGGGCTTCGATCACCACCCCCACCCCGAGCGGCTCGAGGGCTTTCCTAAAACAATTCGCGATTTGGCTGGTGAGGCGTTCCTGAACTTGAAGACGGCGGGAAAAAACTTCGACAATGCGCGGAATTTTGCTTAAGCCCACAATGCGTCCGTTCGGCACATACGCCACATGGCATTTGCCGTAAAACGGAAGCATGTGATGTTCGCACAAGCTGAATAAATTAATATCTTTGACAACCACCATCTCGTCATAATTTTCCTGAAAAACAGCTCCGTTGAGAAGTTGTTCGACATCCTGCTCGTATCCGCTGGTCAAAAATTGAAGCGCCTTCTCAACGCGCTCGGGAGTCTTCACCAGACCTTCCCGGTCAGGCTCTTCTCCCAAGCGAATTAACATTTCGCGCACTAATTCTTTTAACTCCAATTCCGATCCGGTAAACGGGCTCATAACGCAACTCCTTCGCGCCAATTTTTTGAGGGCGTCCATTTTCGAAGACGATTCACAATCGCGGGCAATTCCTTCACAACCACATTTACTTCCTCATCCGTGTTGTAACGCCCCAGACTGAAACGCAGCGAACCGTGGCCCAAATGATCGTGAACGCCCATCGCGCGCAGCACATGCGACGGCTCAAATTTCCCGGAAGCGCAGGCCGAGCCGCTAGAAGCACAAACCCCGAGCTCATTCAAAGCGAGCAAAGCCGCCTCCCCCTCAAGACCCTCAAAACTGATATTGGTCGTATTCGGAAGACGCTGAGCGTCGTGTCCGTTCACCTGAGTCATCGGAATCTCGGAAATAATTCCCCGTTCCAGCTCATCGCGCAAATCGCGGACAACCGACATACCTTCCCGAAGAAAAACGCCTGCCAACTCACAGGCTTTGCGGAGTCCAACAATGGCGGGAACATTCTCCGTCCCGCCGCGCCGGCCACGCTCCTGCTGGCCACCAAGAATAAACGGTTTAATCCGAACACCTCGACGGATGTAAAGCGCGCCGATACCTTTCGGCCCGTGGATTTTGTGTCCCGAAAGAGAGAGCAAATCCACCGGAAATTTGCTGACATTGACGGGAAGTTTTCCTACCACCTGAACAGCGTCGCAGTGATACAAAACGCCATACTCTTTCGCCAACTCGGCAATCTCTTCGACGGGGGAAATTACGCCCGTTTCGTTATTCGCATACATGATAGAAATCAGGGCCGTATCGGGACGAATATTTTTCTCGAGCTCGTTCAAATCAATTTGTCCGTTGCGATCCACACCAATACGGGTCACCGAATAGCCGTCGGCCTCTAAATCTGCAGCCACATTCAGCACACAATCGTGCTCCACCTGAGAAATAATGATGTGGCGTTTTTTGGGAATAAGCGCAAGCGCACCACGAATTGCGGTGTTGTTGGATTCCGTAGCGCCGCTTGTGAAATAAATTTCCACGTCGAGACGCGCACCTATCAACTCGGCAACACGAGCCCGGGCGCGGCTGATCTCAGCGGCCATTTGACCGCCGAACGGATAAAGACTGGAGGGATTTCCGTAATACTCCGTAAAGTACGGCATCATTTCTTCAAGCACTTCCGGAGCTACTTGCGTGGTAGCATTATTATCGAAATAAATAAGTCGTGAAGTCCTATTTTCCATGGGTTATCAATAAGTATACGCCTTTTTGTATTTCACCATCTCACCTTTGGCGTATACCAATTTGGATTTGAGAAAGCGCGGATCATCCGGTGATGGAGAATATTCCACTTTAATCACAGCATCCGGAGAATAAAGCTTTGCCTTTTTGGCAAGTTTGTTTCTGAGCTGCTTTTTTACCGTCTCCACATCTTTAGGTTTTAGAAAACCAAGCGTCGCAACTTTAACAACCCGATTCAATAACAATTCGGGTTTGGAGCTGACCTCAATACCGCCTTTAAATTCGTAAGGAATTTCAGAATCCGTATCCATCACGGGAATACGCGCCAACGCCACAGTTGCGGGCAACAACACCACGGCGAAAACCCCCATCAACACAGCAGCAAAGTTACGTCTATTCATTCTTCACCTCCGTAAAAGTAAAAAGGCCCCTAGTTCTCCGCCGTTTCGGCGAAGAACCAGAGGCCCTCAAGCTTTAAATAAACCTACTCCGCCGAAAATGAAATGTCGTCGATTTCAACAGAACCTGTTTTCGGGTTTGAATTAATATCATCAAACACAAGCACAAACTCGTTCATTTTTGACCAATCGGTAATACGACGGAATTTCTCGAAAGGAATAGAGATCTTCTGCCATTGATCGGTAATTCCGCTGACAATGTAAGCGGATGGTTTGTTGGTTTGATCTTTCAATTCGATCTTCGCCCGTTTGGTGAATCCTTTTTCAGCATCGCCCTTGATGTAGAAATTAATCGTGTTGTACGGAGTGGCATCGGCGCCTTCAAGTTTCATCCAAAATCCGTTGTACGCAGGATTCGGGGAATCAACATCGTAATCGAGGCGAAGCGCATACCCGCCAGGATTTCCCTTGGCATCATCTTGAACAAACGCAGACGTAATTGATTGCGTGTCATCGTTGGGATCCTTATCCCAAGTTCCGAAATCTCCGCCTAAATTGTTGGGTTTGTCACCGGTATCGAAGTCAGCAATGATTAATTCCTGTCCTCCACCTGCAGCTTTGGCGGCGGGTGCGGTCGCAACATCTTGCGCTTTAGTTTCATTTGCGGCAGGAGCGGGAGCTTGCGGCTCGGCGGTCTGCGCATAACTCATGGCAGGAATTGACAACGCCAATCCACCCACCATTATTAAACTGATAATTCCAATTAAGCCCTTCTTCATTTGAAAATCTCCTTTCAGGTAAATCAAAGCCGATCTTCGAGAAAAATTTACGTTATTCTATCTTCAAAATACTCTTTGACAAGCTTTTTTTACCATGCCATTTTTCACGGCAGCTACTACAGTTAGGACGCGGGACATTAATAATTATTCAATTATTTTCCACTTGCCTTAATGGCCAGCACCAAATTACCCTCTTTATACGAAGGTCCGCCAACAATAATAGTTCCTCCCCTGGCAATCGTAAAATTGGTATTAAGTACCTGAGTTCCGTTTGAAATGATAGTCACATTCAGAGTAAACCGTCCCGGATCTGCCCCGACCAGCTGAACACCCAGCTCGCCCCCTCCGGGAAGTGGCCGGCTTTCTATTTGCTGCGACGCCAAATCAAAACGCATTTCTTCCAATTGCTCGTATGAAGATTTTCGGAACGTGTTGTTCAGCTCTGATTCAATGGCGCTAAGACGCGGATCCACCTTATCTCCACCCGGAATCGCCAGCGCCACAATCACGGAAATTTGCGCGGAAACGCTCTCCTGGGCTATCGCAGTCGGAACCGCAAACAAACTCACGGCAAGCGCCATTGATGTAAAAATAGAAATTGATTTATTTCTTAATGTCATAACCCTGCTCCTCCCTGAAATGGATACTACTGATGATTGACCACCGGCGGCGGCACAGCGATTGCCGGCTGATCTGCAAGCCAAATCACCGTAATATTACGTTCTTTAGTTTTAAAGATCATTACCAATTTATTTTCTGATGTCACCGAATTGATCGTGGCTTCGTTTTCGGCCAAAGTTCCCCGCTGAAAAACAAAAAATGTGAATACTAAAATCATCGCAACAATGGAAAACGCAAGCGCCGGACGCGCCACCAAAACCGGAAATGAAACGCCGAAACGTTCGCGCCAGCTCAAGCGAACGCGCTTCTTTTCGCGAATCGCTTCCTCAACGCCCTGCCAGACGGACGCGGGATCCGCGAACTGTTCCATGTCACGCCCCGCCTGTTCAATGGATTGACTCAGATTCTGGAGCTCGGAGAATTGTTGAGCACAGGTATGACATTTCGTCAAGTGCTTATCGGCAGTGGTCTTGCGATCATTTTTCAACTCGCCGTCGAGCGCCAGATTTAATTCCTCAAAACTCAGATGTTTATTCCAGAAAAAAAGCCCCATTGTGTTCACGTCCCTTTTAATTTTTCCGCGAGTTTTTTTCGCGCATAAAAAAGCCGCGACATCACGGTGCCCACTTGAATGCCGAGGATTTTCGCAATTTCGTCATAACTTAATTTTTCCACCTCCCGGAGCAGCACCACCGAGCGATGATCCGGCGGCAGAGACTGAATTGCCGCTTCAATTTGGACAGCAAGCTCTTTGCGCACCACGGTCTCACGCGGATTATCGGTACTTTTCACGATCGCACCCTCTTTATCTCCCGTTTCAGGATCCGCTCCCAATTCCTCGGCCAGAGGCACCGGATTTTTTTCGCGCTTTCTCTTTCTTAAAAAATCCAGGCACGAGTTCGAAGCGATGCGGTACAGCCACGTGTAAAAGTTAGCCTCATGACGGAAATACGCGAGCGATTTGTAGGTTTTGATGAAGGTTTCCTGAACCAAATCCAGTGCGTCTTCCCGATGACGAACTATGCCGTAGCAGATCACATACACGCGCTTTTCGTATTTATCAAAGAGCTCACGGAAAGCCCGCGCATCCCCGCCGCGTGCCCTCTCGACAAGCTTTCGATCTAGATCCGACTGACGCTCCATGCCCTATCCTTCGCAATTGGACGAAAAAAATGATGGTCTTATTCAAACAGGCTATCAACTTCCGTATATTATCGACACGTACTATTCGACCTTTGACTTTTGCATTCGCACCGCTAGAATACCCTTCCTTTTATGGCACCGTCGCCAAGCGGTAAGGCAAGAGTCTGCAAAACTCTTATACATCGGTTCGATTCCGATCGGTGCCTCCATTTTACTGCAGTACTTCGTACTTAGTACCTCGTACTTCGTTACCGCTTTTCGAGGTACGAAGTACGAATGATGAAGCACGGCTTTTCATGCCGGAGTGGCGGAACTGGCAGACGCATGGGACTTAAAATCCCAAGGGAATATAATTCCCGTACCGGTTCAATTCCGGTCTCCGGCAGTTTTTCACCCCCTCCCCCCACTTTTTTAAAAGATGTGCTATATTTGAGCAATATTTTCCATGGAAAGGAACCTCTAATCCGTTGGTTCGTAAAAGTCGCAAAAGGATTTGTTTAAAAATTTGCTCCACCCTGACGGTCATTTTCTTCACGATAAGCACTCTGGCCACACAACAGCCGGCCGGCGCCCAAATTCCGGCTGCGGAAAACACACCTGTCGTTGTCCTGATTCAAGAAGCGCACGCTAATTACGAATCTCAAGAAAATATCGTGCGCGAGCTCAGCCGGATTTATCGGGAGCACAACCGGGCCGATGCCGTCATCGCCCTTGAGGGAACTCCGTTTGGCACAGACATCGATCCCGTTGTCTTCCGCGCGTTTCCCATCGAACATATTCGCAGAAACGTTTCTGAATCTTTCCTGAAAAGCGGTAAAATTGACGGCGCTGAATTTTTTGCCGCAAACGACGCGCCGGACGCCCGGCTCACCGGAATCGAAGACCCTGCGCTTTATCAGAAAAACCTCGTCGCGTTCCGGAATTTTTATCCACATCAAAGCAAATGTCTCGGCGAACTCCAGAAAATTCGAAGCGATATTGAAAAGAAAAAGAAACGTGTTTACGGCAAGCCCATGCTGGATCTGGAAACCAGCCGGACACGGTTCGCGAAAGACAGTTCCACGCTTTTTCTTCATCTGTCTGTTCTAAGACAGTTGGCCAAACTCAAACATATCGACATGGGCAAATACCCCACCATCGGACAAACAAAACCCCCTCTTGAAATCGACCTTTTCCGGCAAATCAGCGAGCTGGAGCTTGTCCTGCGCCAAGCGCTCCCACGCACTATTGAAGAAAAAAAATTGGCGCGGGCCGACCGCGAGCTAGAGCTTTTGGAAAAGCTCGCCTCCATTTCACTCACCCGCGAGGAATATAACGAGCTCAAGAAGGTATCGGATGCCTCGCAAAAACAAGGTATCGGATACCTCACGCCCGCGTTTGAATTTTACGCGCTGGCCGAAAAAAGGGACCGCGTGTTAGGCGCAAATATCCTTCGGCTAATTGAAAAAGAAAATTACAAAATCATTTTCGTCATCACCGGCGGATTTCACACTCCGGGAATTCAGAAAATGCTCGAAGCCCGTCACATCGCCTACACGTCCCTCGCGCCGCAACCAGGTATTCATAATGACAGATCCGATTATTTTGCGCGACTTCAGGGAAAAAGCACATTGCGGCCCGAGCGGTTGGATTATTCGCTGGGCGCCCTGCTGACCTTAACCGGCAAACTCGTGAAAGACAGTATACCCAACACGCCCGCCGTCATGCGTCAGTTCGAAAACAATCTGGCTGCAAAACTTTCTCCGAAATCAGAAACTCTTACTATCGCGCGAGAAATTGCCGGCACACTGTCACCCGACGGATTTCGTTTTACGTTCCGCGGAAAAAAGATCCGCGTCCGGATTCCTGATCAGATAACGGCAGCGGCGTCCCTGGGCGGAACAACAAGACCGGTTCCGGACGAAATCAAAAAGGAAATCCTGGGAATTTACGCGCAGCAGCTTTTCAAAAACAACACCTTAACGACGCGAAATCTGGTGGGCGTTCTCAAAAGAATTTATGACGCGATTGACCGGTCAGCCATCCCCGGCGGAAGTAATTATATTTTGTTTGAAAACCTTAACGGTTCGAGTGCGGAATGGTGGCCCAAACCGCCCCATAAAGATATCAAACTTGTTCCCATCTCATTGAATGGAACCTCCGATTTCGGGGTTATGTTGTCCAACGGTGAACGTTATCGTATCCAGCTTTATTTCCGTGAAAATCCCTCATCAGGCCGCGTGCCTGTCGCAGCTATCGAAATCGAGGGGCTAGCGCCCGCCCCGCCGGCGAAACCAGGCAAACAAACCAACGTGGTCAAACCAGAAGAAACGGCTATCCAACCGGCAATGGACGTGCCCGCGGCAAAACCGGCCGAACCGGACAGTCCTGTTTTTGAATACGATGTGGATCAGCTGTTGAGCGAGCCAGATCCTCCGCCTCCGCCGGCAAAAATATCCGAAAGAGAATACTCCGATGCCTTCGCGAAAAAACTGATAGAAACCGGAAAATTCCGCGATGTCTCATTTCTCGCTAGAGGCGCGATGGGCATGGTATTCAAAGCCACGCAAATTACCCCTGAAGGTAATCGTGTCGTTGCCGTCAAAACGATTCATCCTGACCGATTAAAAGAAGCGGACACGCTCAAACGTTTCAAAATCGAGGCCAAAGCTATGGCCAAGGTGCAAGTCAGATCTTTGATTGCCAAAATTCATGTTGTGCTGTTCTTCGATGTCGACGAAGTCGAAACAAGTTACGGCGCAGCGCCTTATCTGGTCATGGAATACTTGGAAAATGCCAAAACGCTTGAGGATTTAATTCAACAAAGCCCTGTCATTGAAGTCGCCGATGAATTTGGACAAATGGAAAAAATCCATCATGTTCCCCTCCCGCTGGCGCTGAAATTGATTCAACGCATTGCCGCCGCGATGCATGAATTTCATCAAGAAAAACTGGTGCACCGCGATATCAAGCCCTCCAACATCGGGTTGAAACTGGTTCAAGAAAAAGACCGTGAACAGCTTCGGCCGGCACGAATTGATTTGGGGGATATTCACGGAGATTACATTCCCATCGTTCTGGATCTGGGGCTGGTAAAACGCATCCGCGGCAGCACGGACGGTGACAGCATGCAATCGGTCACCAAGTCAGGCGAAATTATGGGCACGCCCATATTTATGGCTCCGGAACAAGCGATGGATTCAAGCAAAGTGGATGGCCGGGCGGACATTTACGCCCTGGCAGCCTCGCTCTTTTTTATGATCACGGGCCGGCACGCAATACCATTCAGGGAAGGAGAAAAGTTTTTCCCGGGATACGCCTCGAGACTCACCGATGACGGAGAGCGGGAACGCGTTTTGGAAAAATCTCTTTCATTACTTGACGAACTTGGACTTCCGGAAAATCGGACCGAAGAGCTGAAAGCTATTTTCATGCACGCCATTGCCGCGCCGCTTGGACCGACCAAAGAAGAACTGTCATCCCTTGAAAAAAAATCCAAGGAAGAATTTGAAAACACATTGAAGACAATCCGTTATTCCAACGCGAAAAAATTTGCGGACGATTTGGCCGTATTCCGGCGCAATTTGGGCGAAAAGTCACGGACGCCACAAAAACGCGGCGGGAACAAGCTTCTGATCGGTCTGTTGATTTCAGCCGCGATCAGCGCAGCTGCAGCTGTTTCTGCGCTAATTTATGTTTCCGTCTTCGCTCAACCGCAAAACCAGCAAAAAAAATCATCAACGACAGCACCGGCACGGGGGAAAAGTTTGGGAGAAAACACAAATATTCAATTTCCAAATCCGGCTCAATCGAGCATTCCGAAAGTTATTAGCAAAAAAGCGAACGCATTAAAAAGTTTTTCACCTCTGGTGATGGAATTTGACCGGAATGTCTTACATCAGCTTCTGGACCCCAAAAAAGATCCGCGCGCGAGCAATAAATCGCTGGCTGTTGTTTTTCTGGTTCACAATTCCAGTTTAATGAAACAGCTGGAACACGAATACGGGAAACTGCTGAGCGATCATCATATTTATCTGATCCATTCAAAACCGCTTCTGGCAGACACAAACCGGACGGATCTTGAAAACCTGATCGGACGATTGATGACACGTGTCGGCCCCCTCTTTTTCCCGGAGGGGAAATTTCGGAAATTACGGCCTGAACAAATTGTTTTTGTGAATGGCGCTTTCAACAAAAATTGGGGCAAAAACGTTTTGCGGGTGAAATATGACCGGAAACGCTTTCGGAGTGCGCGCTATCGCTCAGCCGTGCTTACCGTGTCATTTTATGGACTGAATCACCGGGATGAATGGATGGATTTGTTCCGATTGGATACCGCTGACGCGAGTTACAGTATTTTAACCAAAATAATCAATAAATTTGTTTTCGAATCTCAATCAGAACGGCTCACGGCACAAGCAGCGTAATAGTTGGCGGGCCAGACGGCTTTTCGTGATTTTGTTAAATTCTTTTTCCCATCCACTCTTCGAAATGACAATCACGTTGGTGAGGCCGGAGCCAAACGGCTGGGTGCCGTTACCCAAATAATTGGCCACGATAAAATCGAGATTCTTTTTCCTGAGTTTTCTGACCGCATTTGCCGCAAGATGTTCCGTCTCGAGACAAAACCCTACGATAATCTGATTTTTTTTTACGCGGGAAAGTTTCGCGAGTAAATCCGGAGTTTGTTTAAAACGGACAGTAAGCGTTGATCTTCTTTTGATTTTGTGTTTCCCGAGATAAACCGGCGTGTAGTCCCCCACCGCGGCGGTCATGAAAAGCACATCGTGGCGCCCAAACTCGCGGCCCAGCAGCTGCTCCAATTGTTCGGTGGTCTCAAACGGGATAAAGCGAATTCCGGGAGGGCACTTGAGCACCGTGGGACCGGAAAGAAGCGTCACGGCATGTCCCGCGCGCTTGGCGGCCCGGGCAATTTCATACCCCATAACGCCGGTGGATGGATTCGTGATGAAGCGAACCGGATCGAGCCATTCACGGGTCGGACCTGCGGTCACTAAAATCCGGCAACGTTTAGCGTTTTTTCTTGGCATTCATGAGCTCTTTGATTCGGGAGACAATATTTCCCTGCGAAGCGATGTGACCCACACCCAAACGGCCGCAGACCAGTTGCCCCTTTTCGGGCGCCAGAAAGTTATATCCAATCGCCGCCAGCTTCGCAAATTCCGGCGGCCATACGAGCAATGACGTTACAGCTGGCAGGAGCAATCACGATCAAATCAGAATTATCCGCCAGCGTCGTGTGAAGCGGCTTCGAGAACGCGTGCTCCTCGAATAAATCGGAATAAACCGGCCGGCCGGAGAGCGCACGCAAAGTAGCTGGGGTAATAAACTGGCGGCCACCCTCAGTCAGTACACATTGAATTTCAGCGCCGTCGGCTTTCAATTCTTCGATCAGATCGCAAACCCGGTAGGCGGCGATACTTCCCGTAACCCCAATAAGGATTTTTTTATTCGCCAGCATAAATCACCTTTATGGAAAACAAGGTAGCGGCTCCCTTCTTTTCTCTATTCTTCTTTTTTCGCTTTGGATTTTTTTCCGGTTCCGGGCGTAACTTTTACTTTCCCCGCGACAATTTCTTCCATCGCGATGGTGGTCACTTTTTTTGAGGAACTTTTCACCAGCGGTTCAGCGCCAGAATTAATCTCGTTAGCTCTTTCCGCGGCTCCCAGCACCAATTTGAAAAGGCTCGGGCAATTTTCAATCATTTTCTCGAGTGGAACATAAGACATAAAATTAACTTCCTCCTTTTGTTTTTTTAAAAAATTTCGCGCGTTCGCGGTTCAGAATTTTTTCAACATCCCGGACGGTTTGAACCACCGTGTGATTCACAATCCGGTAATCATATTTATCCGCCTGAGACATCTCGTAACGCACTTCCTTGAGCCGCGCCTCAAGCTGATGCGCAGAATCGGCATTGCGGCCGTGTAACCGTTTTTTGAGTACTGCAATCGACGGCGGTTTCAGAAAAATGTGAACTGATGGCTTAAAATGCCGCACCTTCTGGGCGCCTCGCGTGTCAATCACCAGCACCACATCTTTTCCCTCACGAAGTTTTTTGAGCACATACGCTTTCGGCGTGCCGTAAAACTCGTGATACACCTTGGCCCATTCCAAAAACCCGCCGCGCTTAATGGCTTCTAGAAATTTGCGGCGTGAGACGAAAAAATAATCTTTTTTGTGCTTTTCGCCGGACCGCGGCTTGCGCGTCGTCCAAGAAACAGAATCGACCAGATTTTTATCTTTGGCGAAAAACTCTTTCATTACCGTCGTCTTGCCAGTTCCCGAAGGGGCGGAAAGAACGATCAGCAAACCGGAACGTTTACTGCTGTTTTTTGTTTTAAGACGCGCGCTTAACGTTTGCATCATTCGACGTTTTGAATTTGTTCGCGGATTTTCTCGAGCTCGGATTTGATCTCGACCACTTCACTGGCCACGCCAAAATCCGCGCATTTGGATCCGATCGTGTTGGTCTCACGGTTCATTTCCTGAATCACGAAATCCAGCCGCTTGCCGACATCGCCTTTTTCGCGCAGCGATTTGTGAAAGAGTTCAATGTGATTCATGAGCCGTACAATTTCTTCGGTGATGTCGGTGCGTTCGGCCATAATCGCCATTTCTTTCATCAGCTTTTCTTCATCGAGCGTTAGTCCTCCCGCAAGCTCTTTGACTTGCCGCTCAAGTTTTTGTTTATATTTCATCGGAAGATCTTTGGCCCGGACCTGAATACGCTCGACATTTTTCACGATCGATTTCAGCCGGCTCTCAAGATCGGCGAGAATCATTTTTCCTTCTTTTTCTCGGGAATCAATCAGGGCTTTGAGCGCTTTCTCCACAACCGGCTTCATCGCCGCCCAGGTTTTGTGAAGATCCGCCTCTTTCTTTTCCACTTTGAAAATATCGGAGAAGGAAAGCAAATCGCGGGCCGTCACCTCATCCTTAATTTTTAATTTTTTTGAAAGCTTCTTAATCGAAGAGACATAAAACTTGGCGCGATCTTCATCCACGGAAAGCTCTTCTCCGTTCGATGTGGATGGATCAAGTCCCACAAACACGGTCACTTTGCCGCGGACAATTTCGGTTTGAAGAACTTTTTTAATTTCAGCCTCGAGTGCGTGAAGCTCGGAGGGCAGGCGCACCTGCAAGTCGAAGAAGCGCTGATTGAGCGTTCTGATTTCAATGGAATAGCTTTTGCCGGTTTTGGTAGCGCGGGCATCACCGAAACCCGTCATACTGCGTATCATGATCGATTCATCTCCTGGGGAAATGGTTGATTATAGGAAGCCCAGCCTAGGGTGTCAAGGTGCCCAAAGGCCCAAAGGTTCCTGGAACCTAAGTGCCACGTTGCTTTCTACCGCGTCCTCTGGAGGACGTGGTCGAGGAGCATTTCAAGGCTTTGGCGGGCCGGAATGTCCCGAAGCATCGCAAGCTCCAGCCGGGCACGGTCCGTAAATTCATGCGCTTTTTGAATGGCGTAATCGACAGTGCGATATTCGGTAATCAGATTCAGCAAATATTGAAATTTTTCGGGACCCCCCTGCGATTTAAAAATTTTGAATACTTCACTTTTTTTGTTCTCGGAAACAAGCGACAAGAGGCGAATCACCGGCAGCGTAAGCACGCCGCCTGAGGCGTCGAGGCCGATGGTTTTACCGAAGGATTCCGCGCTTCCAGTAAAATCCAGGCAGTCGTCCACAATTTGAAACGCGAGTCCGAAATAAAGTCCGAAATTTTTGAGCGCGGCCACTTGTTCGGCGGGAAGATCAGCCAAAAGTGCGCCCGACTCCACGCAAGTCGACAAGAGCGAGGCAGTTTTCTTTTCGATAATTTCAAGGTACTGCTCTTCTTTTAAATTAAAATTATCTTTTTCGCGGTATTCCAGAATTTCACCGTCACAAACTGTTCCGGCCGTCATCAGAAAAAGCGAGATCAATTCCTGTTTCTTCGCAGAGAAAATCGTAAGGAACGCCTTGTCGTACATGAAGTCCCCCACCAGCACGGCCACCTGCGGACCCCACTTGGCGTTCACGGTAGGCAGGTTCCGGCGCATGTAGGACGAATCGATGATATCGTCATGAATGAGCGTCGCGGAATGAAGGATTTCCAAACTTGAGGCAATGCGAAGCGTGAGCGATTTATCAAATTTACCAAACTGCGCCCCCAAAAGGCACAGCGCCGGCCGAAGCAGCTTTCCCTGGCTGGAGAAAAAATGACGGATCACATCGCGCGTCAGGTCATTCGATGTCGCGAGCGTATCGATAATCGTCGGCGGAATTTCATCCAGCAATTCGCGTATGGGCGAATAAATATTCGCGAGCAAAACCGTGGATTGGGATTTTATCACAGTGCTTTCTCCATTATTTTTTCGGTGCGCTCGATTTCAAGACTACTGTGAGCCGTCGACAGAAAACAGGCTTCAAACGCACTCGGCGGAAAATAAACTCCTTTATCCAAAAGATTGTGGAAGAAGCGCGCATAAGCTTTCGAATCGGTTTTCTTCACCTGTGCGAAATTCTCCACCGGCTTAGACGAAAAAAACACGGTGAACATCGAGCCGACGGACTGAATTTGAATATCACGTTTTTTCTTTCGCGCAATCATTTTTATCCGCTCGATGAGATGCTGTGATTTCTCGCGAAGACCGATATAAATATTTTTGTCCTGCAAGGTCTCGAGAGTGCTGATGCCCGCCTGAACCGCCAGTGGATTTCCCGAAAGCGTTCCCGCCTGATACACCGGGCCGTCAGGCGCCAGATAATCCATTATTTTGGCCGGCCCGCCAAGCGCCGCCAGCGGCATTCCACCGCCCACGATTTTACCGAGTGTGGTTAGATCCGGCTCAATCCCGTAAAGTTCCTGCGCTCCGCCGCGAGTCACGCGGTATCCAGAAATCACTTCGTCAAAAATAAGCAGCGCACCGTATTTTTTGGTCCATTTGCGCAGCGCCCACAAAAACGCCTCGCGCGGCGGGATGACGCCCATGTTAGCCGCGATCGGTTCGACAATCACGCACGCAATATCTTTTTCTTCGGTTCGAATCACGCGCTCAAAGGCGGCGATGTCGTTGTACGGAAGACTGATGGTCAGTCCGGCGATTTCTTTTGGCACGCCGGCAGATCCCGGAAGTCCAAACGTCGCGACACCCGATCCGGGTTTGACCAAGAGCGAATCGCTGTGTCCGTGATAGCAGCCGTCAAACTTGATAATTTTTTTCCGGCCAGTCACCCCGCGCGCCAGGCGCACGGCCGTCATCACGGCTTCGGTTCCGGAACTTACCAGCCGCACTTTTTCAATTGAGGGAAATGCTTTTTTGATGAGTTCGGCGAGGCGAATTTCCCCCGCCGTTGGCGCTCCGTACGAAGTGCCGCGCACGACCGAGTCGATAATCGCTTTCACGACGCCGCCCGGCGCATGCCCGAGAATCATCGCACCCCACGACATCACGTAATCGATATATTTTTTCCCATCCGCATCCGTGAGCGTCGCGCCTTCCGCCTGCTTGATAAAACGAGGGATCCCGCCGACAGAACCAAACGCCCGGACCGGAGAATTCACTCCGCCGGGAATATGTTTTTTGGCTGATTTAAAGAGAGATTCAGAGTTCATAGGACCAAGAATATATCACAATTCGAGGGAATTGTTCCTGGCAATTTCTCCGTAAAGACGGGCACTTTCACGGGGGAAGCGGCGCTGACTGACAGGGTCAACAGCCGCCAAACCAAAATGGGGCGCGTAGCCGTGCGCCCACTCAAAATTGTCGATGAGCGACCAGTGAAAATAACCGCGCACATCAACGCCGTCCTGAATCGCGCGGTAGAGTTCGCGCAAATGCCGTTTGATAAAATCCTGGCGCTGAATATCCTCGTCAGTGCAAATCCCGTTTTCGGTCACGAAAATCGGCTTCTGAAATCTCGCGAGATCAACAAGCGCATCGTACAATCCTTCGGGGTACACTTCCCAGCCAAGAAAATTTTTCTCGGTGCCGGGAAGCGCAATTTCTTCCGTAAATAAAAATTGGGGACAGCCTAAACTGAACCGAACTTTTCCACGGCTGTAATAGTTAAGTCCGATAAAATCCCACGAGCCTTTCACATTAGGGTCGAATTGATTGAACGTAACCGGAAATCCGATAATGCCCGTGTGAATGGCGTTTAAAAACAACTGATTAAAAACACTGTCTCGAAGACTCGCAGCCCATCGGTCCAAAATGGAATGCGGATTCCACGGCTGAATCAGGCGATAATAAACCGCCAAACCCACTTGAGATTTCCAATGATTGCGCTGGCTTTCGTCATGAATCGCGTGATACGCCTGTGCGTGCGCCTGAATCAAGCGGCGCATCACAGGAATTTGCCGGGCAAGCGAGATTTTTCCCGGCGGCCAATGGCCCGTCATAAGCGCTTCGAACATGTAAACCATCGGCTCATTCATCGTATTCCACAGCGGGACCAGATCACCGAAAACCTGCGCACATTTTCGGACGTAACGTTCGAACCAGAATAAAATTTTCTCGTTCTCCCAGGCGCCTTTTTCAGCCACCCAGCGAGGCAAAGTGAAATGAAGCAAGGTAACCATCGGAACGTGTTTGTGGCGATGAAGCGATTCAAGAACCTGGCGATAATGATAAAGCGCCGAATCGCTGAACTCGCCTTCCGACGGTTCGACGCGGCTCCATTCGATGGAAAAACGGTGGGCATTTAAATTCAGTTTTTGCGAGAGCGTAAAATCTTCTTCGAACCGGTTGAAATGGTCACAGGCCAGCCCGGAAATCTCCCGGTTTTTCACATGCCCGGCCGCTTCCCAATCCCACCAGTCATTGAGCGTGTTGTTACCCTCAACCTGATGAGCGCTGGTAGCCGTTCCCCACAAAAATCCGTCTGGGAATTTAAGCATTACCCGCCCCACTGCGAGTCGTCGTATTTCCAGTTGGAATAAAGATAATAATTTTTAATCGGCTCGCCAAATTTTTCGAGAACGAATTTGAATGAAGCCATATTTCCCTGATCAAGACGGTCCGAGTCCGGTTTTGCCGAAAGGTTCACCACCGGCATTTCTTTTTCATCGAACACGATCAGATGTACCACAATATCGCGCACAGGCTGGCCCAGATTGTTGATCACCAGCCCTGCCAGTTCGGCGTCCCCGTTTTTATTAATCACGGAATCGCCGCCTTTGACGATTATTTTTTTGGGAAGCCGCTGGAAACTTTCTATCGCTGGAAATTCTTCGATGCCCATAGTTCAATGACCATTTCCGATTAACTCTTGAATCCGTTTAACCAGCGCTTTCAAGTCAGCGGGTTTTTTGAAAAACCCTGCTGCACCTTCCATGGTAAATACCTCACTCATCATAATAGCTTTACCGGTTACCACGATAACGGGCAAATCTTTCATTTCTTTTTTGATTTTTTTCAACACCGTAAGCCCGTCAACCCCAAGCAGCATAATATCCAGCACAACAAGGTCGGGCCTGATCTGGCGAACACGGTCAAGCACTTTTTCGCCATCAGATTCGGTATAAACCTCATACCCCGCTTCCTCAATACGAACGGCGGACAATGTGGCAAAATCTTCTTCGTCATCAACAATGAGAATTTTTTTCTTTTCAGACATATCAGCGATACCTCGGTAATGTAAAAATAAATGTACTGCCTTTTCCCAGCTCACTTTCAGCCCAAATGTTTCCCTGATGTAATTTTACTATTTCCTGACAGATTGAAAGCCCTAGACCGGTTCCCTGAAGTTCCGGCGTTTTACCCCGATGGGGCTGCTTCACCTGCTCGAACCGTTCAAAAATGCGCGACAGATTTTCTAGCGAAATACCGATACCCGTGTCTTTAACGCTCACTTTAACTTTTTGAACTGGTGGTTTTGGATCATCAAACGGCTCTGCAATCACATCAATACGCCCGTCCTCCGGCGTAAATTTTATAGCATTGCTAATCAAATTGGTCAGAACCTGAATAATTCTCAACGGATCCGCAAACACCACTATTTTCTCCGTGGGGGGAACGATTTCCAGCTTCAAACGCTTCTTTTCCGCAAGAGGCCGCATGCTGTCAACCGCATCCTGAACAATGCGTTTAATATCGGCGGGTTCTTTCTCCATCTTCATCTTTCCCGCCTCCAGTTTTGAGAAATCAAGCAGGTCGTTAACCAAAATCGTCAACCGCTCCGCGCTGGTTTTTGCAATCTCCAAAATGCGGCGGCCTTTTTCCTCGTTGGCATTCACCACGCCGTCGAGCACCAACTCGACGCTTTCCCGGATTGAATTCAGAGGATTTCGGAATTCGTGAGACACCGAGGAAATAAATTCGGATTTTAATTCGTCGAGTTTCTTCAATTCCTGATTCGCTTTTTCCAAAGCCTCTGACTTTTCACGAATTTCACGCTCGAACCGTTCTTTTTCTTTATCGGCCCGGTATTTGGTAAGCGTTTCAGAAATGACGCGTGGAAGAATCGTGTAGCAAACATCGTCTTTCACTACGTAGTTATAAGCCCCGAGCTTCATCGCACTGACCGCCACTTTCTCATCACCCTGGCCTGTCAGCATGATAAAAGGTACATCGATATTAAATTCCTTCACCATTTGAAGAATTTCCATTCCGTCCATGCCTGGCAAATTAAAATCGGAAATGACAAGATCGTAATTTCCACTTTTTAACTTCGCAATACCTTCCTCCCCCGTTCCGGCCATATCCACCTGGCTTTTCAACGCTTCGCTGATTGATTTACGAACCAAATAAGCATGATCGGGGTTGTCTTCAATTAAAAGGATTTTTTCGCCCTCGGGCTTTTTTCTAATTCCCAAATCTACAGCTGTTACGGTCATGACGACACCTGATTTGGCAGCATAAAAAAGAACGTACTGCCCTTTCCAACTTCAGAATTTAACCACACTTTACCACCCTTGCTTTCCACAATTTTTTTGACGATAGAAAGCCCGATCCCGGTTCCTTCCGTTTTTGTCTGCTCAGGCCCCCGTTGAAACACCATGAAAATCTTTTCCTGATATTCTTTGGGAATTCCTGGCCCGTTGTCACGGACATAAAACTGGGATTGATGATCTTGCGATTGCGTAACACCGATTTCTATTTTCGGTTGAGGTTGAGCCCCGATGTATTTGACAGCGTTTCCGATTAAATTAGAAAATAGCTGCGCGAATCGTGTGGACGAACCCTGTAAAACCGGGAAGGAGCCTTTTAGCTCAATCTGAACATGCTTTTGCTCCAGAATCGGCTTCATCTCATCGAGAATATCCCGCACAATCTGGCCGGTATCGACATCGCTGGTCGATTCCTCAACCCGTCCCACGCGGGACAATTCGAGAAGATCCTGAATCATCTCGTGCATGCGGCTTGTATTAGCGTTGATCCGGTCCACCGCGTGTTTCTCTTCATCTGATAATTTCTCGCGCAAAGAACCCGCGAGCAGCGATGTAAAGCCTTTGATGCTCACGAGCGGCGCTTTTAAATCGTGCGATACAACGTAAAGGAATGTTTCCAACTCTTCATTTTTGGATTTCAAAGCCAGATTTACCTGCTCCAACTGTTCCGTGCGGATTTTCACCAATTTCTCCAGAATCTGCTGCCGATTGATAAGTGACCAGGCAAACAGCGCCGTGGAGATAGACAGCAGAAGACCCATAGTCAAAATCAAAATGCTGGTCACCTCATATTGCACTTGATCCGCCAGATAATCTTCCCGTGGCCAAATATTGAGAAACCAGTCTTTGTCCGCAATTTCGATTTGTCGTGTCAGTTTAAATGGGCGCTCCTTGCTGACCTCATGCCAGAATTTCAAATCGGAGTACAAAATTTCCCAGCGGTAAGAAACTAAATAATGATAATAAATAACATTTTGCGCTTTAAAAAAACGGTCCAGCGCTTCCTTAACACTGACATATTGCACCAAAAATTTAGCCGCTCGAGCCGAAGCATCTCGGACAGGATAAACGGCATAAACAAACCAATCTGTCTGGGCGGAATCCGGATATAAATCCATGGGCGAGGAAACAATCACTTTATTTCTCTCTACCGCTTTTTGTATATTCCGCTGCCACTCCGGTGTCGAAGCAATTTTTGAAGAAAAGTAATCGTTAAAATATTTTTGATTCTGCCCCGGCGCTACCTCCAGCCAAACCGGCGACACAGTCTGGGCGTCGATCAATTGAACGCCAAGAATTCCCGGACTGGATTGAAAGACAGACTGACAGAATTTTGAAAAGTGCCGCGAGACACTTCCGTTTCCGTCAGAGACTATGATTGCGGAACGTGAAAGAAAATCAAAGTAGGATGAGAAGTAATTGACGAGCTGTAAGCGGATTTCATCAGCCTGATCCCGGGTCTGTTCTGAAATTTTATCGGACCGGATATGGTTGGTGAAATCCCAAATGCCGACGGTCAGAATAATTCCGGCCGCTAATATAATTAATGGAAAATCTCTGTGCTGCATGAACCCGAACCGGGCTCGCTGAGCTTTACGCCCCATAGAACACCTCGGCACATTTTCGGCTTAACTAAAGGATACCTTGAAAGTGGTGGAAGAGCAAAAAGCAGTGGGTAGTGGGTAGCCGCCAAAAGAAGGTAGCGCTACCTTCTTTCGTTCTACATAATTTTCCACTCGGCGAGCTGGCGGGTGTGGTAGGAAATAATGAAGTCGGCGCCAGCGCGGCGAATGGCGGTCAGAATTTCAAGCACCATGTCGCGTTCGGGAAAAAGATGAAGCCCCTCCGAGGCGCTCACCATCGCGTATTCTCCGCTAACGTTATACGCCGCGATCGGAACCGAAAATCGTTCGCTGGCTTCGTGAATCACGTCCAGATACGCAAGCGCCGGCTTGATCATGACCATGTCCGCGCCCTCCTCAATATCCATCGCAATTTCTTTCATCGCCTCCTGGCGGTTCGCGTAATTCATTTGATAGCCTTTGCGATCTGAAAATTTGGGGGAACTCCCGGCGGCTTCGCGAAACGGGCCGTAAAAACTGGAGGTGTACTTGGCCGCGTAACTTAAAATCGGAATGTCGGAAAACTGATTGGCGTCCAGCGCTTTGCGGATCGCCGCCACACGCCCGTCCATCATATCGCTCGGAGCCACCACGTCCGCTCCAGCATCGGCATGCGACACGGCAATTTTTGCAAGCAGTTTGAGTGACGGATCATTCAGCACGCGGCCGTTATGCACGATGCCGCAATGCCCGTGATCCATGTAGGCACACAGGCACACATCCGTAATCACCAGCAAATTCGGAAATTCTTTTTTAAGCGCGCGCACCGCTTTTTGAACAATCCCTTTCGAGGAATACGCCGAGCGGGCCAGCGAATCTTTTTCAGACGGAACGCCGAAAAGAAGAATCGAGTGCACGCCGGACCGGACCAGCTCACCGACATCTTTGAGAAGCCCGGAAATTGAGAATTGATAAAGCCCCGGCAGCGCGCGGATCGGCGTACGAAGCTCTTTTCCTTCCCGCACAAAATACGGCATCACCAAGTGCTGAAGACCAAGATGAGTTTCACTCACCAATTTGCGTAGAACTGCATTTTCACGCAATCTTCGAGATCTAAGAGCGGGAAATTTCATCATTATTTTTTAACGATTTCTCGTTCCTCAATTCTTACGGAAATAATTTTGTCACCGGCGTCGATCTTGTGAATATTTTCAAGTCCTTCGATCACCTGACCAAACACGGTGTACTTGCCATCCAACGCAGGCTGAGGAGTAAGACAAATATAAAACTGCGAACCCGCGCTGTTCGGATCCTCGGTGCGGGCCATCGCCACAGTGCCTTCCAAATGCGGACGGGCATTAAATTCTGCCGGAATCGTGTAACCCGGGCCTCCGGTGCCATCCCCTTTCGGATCGCCGCCCTGAATCACGAAGGGGCGCGGTGTTTTCACAGCGCGGTGAAATGTCAGGCCGTTATAAAATCCCTGATTTGTCACATGCACAAAATTTTCCACAGTTTTTGGGGCATCGTCGGGGAAAAATTTGAATGTGATATTTCCTTTGGCCGTTTCAAGCACGGCAACTTTTGTTTTGGCGGGAGCTACGGTTTCAGCTTTTTTTGGCATGGGACTTTCGGACTTCCTTTCTTGTTTTTTGTGTGATGCGCAACCGGCAACAGTGAAAATCAACAGCGAAGAAATTAAAACGGAAGCAACCTTATTCATGAGCATCTCCTTTATTTGCAAATCGCATCAATCAAACCATCTATCGTAAACTGTTTCGCCTCGCGATAAACCTTAAGGCCATAATTTTTCAGCGTGCGTGACGTTACCGGCCCAATGGATACGATTTTCGTCTTTCCATCAAGCCAACTTGAACCCGTTGATTTTACAAAATTCTCGACGCTCGATGAACTGGTAAATGGAATAAAATCCACACCGCACGCTTTGATGTTCCGAAGCACGGCCGCTGAGGGGGCTTTTTCCGGAAACGTCCGATAAACCACAACTTCCTTCACGATGGCGCCAGCTTTTTTGAGGACTTCTCTCAAATATGGGCGGGCCAAGTCGCCGCGAAGCAATAAAAATCGTTTTCCTTTTATATTGTGTTTTTTCAGCGCGGCAAACAGTGATTCCGCGACAAACTTTGGAGGAATTAAATCCGGCCGAATGCCTTTTTCCGCGAGCCGCTCGGCCGTAGCGGATCCAATCACGGCAATTTTGGCGCCGGCAAGAATCCGCCAATCTTTCGATTTTGCGCTGAGCCGGTCGGAAAAAAAGTCGACTCCGTTTTGACTGGTGAAAACCACCCAGTCGAAATCTTTGTTCTCGAGGCCGCCAATAGCCTCATCCACAGGGCCCCACACCGGAGCCGAAAACCGGATGGCTGGAAGGCTGATGACTTCCGCTCCCAAACGCTCCAGCTTGTCGCGCAAACGCAACGACTGCTTCGCCGACCGCGTGATTAAAATTTTCTTTCCAAACAACGGCCGTGTTTTAAACTTGTCCGTTGTTAACCGGTGCCGCACCACATCCCCCACAATAATCAGACTGGGGGATTCCAATCCACGCGGGCGGACTTTCCCAAAAATATTTTTCAACGTTCCCGAAATGCTTTCTTCCAGCGGCGTTGTCGCCCAGCGTACCACGACACAGGGGGTGTCAGGTTTTTTACCACGGCGAATCAACTCCCGGCAAATTTGAGCAAGACGGCTTGAGGCCATGTAAAAAATTAGTGTGCCGTCAAATCGCGCCAAATTTTCATAATCCAGCCCGGATAATTTCTTCGCCGGATCTGCGTGTCCCGTCATCAACGCCAGCTGGGATGCGTATTTTCGATGCGTCACGGGAATCACGAGCGAGGCAAAAGCGCCAAACGCGGCCGTAATCCCGGGCACAACTTCGACAGCAATTTTTTTTGCGATTAAAAATTCTATTTCTTCCCCGCCGCGGCCAAACACCATCGGGTCGCCCCCCTTGAGCCGCACGAGCATTTTCCCGGCCCGCGCTTTTTGAACCATCAAGTCATTGATCGCGCTCTGACGGGACGATTCGCCGTGGGCCTTGCCGACGAAAATTTTTTCAACATTGTCTTTGGCGTATTCCAGAAGCCGCGGACTGACCAGCGCGTCATACAAAATCACATCGGCAGATTCGATCAATTTGAGGCCGCGCAGCGTCACGAGCTCTGGGTCTCCGGGTCCCGCGCCGACCAAAAAAACTGCGCCGGATTTTTTCCTAATCACCGATTAACCTCTTGGCGCCCCGGCGAATCACGTCATCGGCGAGATGCCGGGCCAGTTCCAACGCATCCTCGCTCGGGCCCTGTTTCATCGAACGAATTTCCTCCGAACCATCGGGGGCGAGAACCACCGCACGAATCACAATTTGGCTGCCCTTAATTTCAGACAGCACGCCGCACGGAACCTGGCATCCGCCCTCAAGAAACGCAAGAAACATTCTTTCAGCATCACCACGAAGTTCCGTCTCAGGATCGTTGATGGCCGCGCAGAGCTCCACCAAATCTTGATCGTTTTCGCGGGCTTCAATGCCGATAATTCCCTGTCCGCACGCCGGGACAAAAAAATCGATGTCGAGAATTTGAGAAACATGCTGATCCAGCCCCAGACGTTTCAGTCCGGCGTAAGCCATCACCATACCGTCATATTCCCCTTCATTTAATTTGCGGAGGCGAGTTTCGACATTGCCGCGCACATTGACAGGTTCCAGATCGGCGCGCAGGCGTTTCAGTTGGGCGATGCGGCGAATACTCGATGTGCCAATTTTCGCGCCCGCTCGAAGATCCATCAGCTTTTTTCCATCCTTCGAAATAAAACAGTCGCGCGGATCTTCGCGCTCAAGTACTGCGATCAACTCCAATCCATCCGGAAGCGTTGTCGGCAAATCTTTGATGCTGTGAACCGCCAGATCGATTTCTTTTTTCAGAAGCGCTTCCTCAATTTCTTTCGTGAAAGCCCCCTTACCGCCAAACGCGGGAAGCGGCAGGTCGAGCCTAGAATCGCCCTCGGTTTTGATAATGCGAATCTCGATCTCAAGATGCGGAAAATGTTCCAGAAGCGCTCGCTTCACCGCTTCTGATTCATAAAGCGCCAGGCGGCTTCCCCGCGACCCAATCACAATCTTCTTTTTCATACTTCCCCCAGGTTCCTGGAACCTTTGTGCCACCATGTAGACTTCTATCGTTTCATTCGCTCCAAATCAAATAACGCCTCAATCGCTTCCAGATAACGGTGCGAGCCGCCATTTTTCGCGGCTTCTTTCAATTTCTCGAGTGGCGCGTGCATAATTTTTCCGCGCAACCGGTCAGCCAGCTGTTTACGTTCTTCCTCGGGAAGAGCGTGGAAGCGGCCGTTGAGTTCTTGTTCCAGACAAAAATCCAGATATTCGCGGAAACGATTGATCACTTCGGAAGATTCCAAACCGTTCAGCCACTTAAAAAATTCTTCGCTCTTTTCGAGAATCATGTGCTCGCAGGATTCGATTTCCTTTTTCCGCTCCTTCAAATTGCTTTCAGCCACCACCCGCAAATCATCGATGTTGTACAAATACACGTCGTCGATTTTCGCGACCTCCGATTCCACATCCCGCGGAACGGCGATATCGATCAGAAAAAGCGGCTTTTGCCGGCGCGAGCGCATCACGCCCACCACATCCTCGTGCGTCACAATCGCGTGCGGCGCGGCGGTGGAGGTAATCACGATATCCACCGACTTGAGGCGCGTAAGCCAATCGTCAAAATGCACCGCCTCGGCGTTAAATCGCGCGGCAAGCGTCACGGCTTTTTCGTACGTGCGATTGGCCACCAAAATCGCGCCCGCGCCCGAGGCCACCAAATGTTTCAGCGTCAGTTCGCTCATTTCGCCCGTTCCGAGCACCAGCACTTTTTCTCCGTGAAGCCGGCCGAAAATTTTCTCGGCAAGTTCCACCGCCACCGAAGGAATGCTGACCGCACCTTCGTTAATTTTGGTTTCGGTGCGCGCCTTTTTCGACACTTGAAACGCACGCTCGAAAAGCCGTCCCAGCACCGGACCCAGCGTTCCCGCCTCACTGGCCCACGTGAAACTTTCTTTGATTTGGCCGTGAATTTCATTTTCGCCAAGAACCAGCGAGTCCAAACCGCAAATCACCTTGAACAAATGGCGCACCGCTTCTTCATCTTCGTATTGATACAGACAATTGCGGAATTCTTTAATTTCGATGTTGTGGAAATCAGACAGGAATTTTTCAAACTCTTCGCGGACATGGCCGGTGCCATGCGAAATAAAATAGGCTTCAACGCGGTTGCAGGTAGAGAGCAAAAACCACTCGGAAGCGTGTATATTCTGCTTCATCCGGGCAAGGGCCTCCTGAATGGCAGTTTTGGAAAACGCCAGCCGCTCCCGGACGGCAATAGGACAAATTTTGTGATTAAGCCCGATGCTCGAAATGTGCATGGATTTGTGCCTCAAAGAAATTCATTCCCAAAAATATAAACACGATCAACGAAAACGCGCACACTGAAAGAATCACCATCTTGCGGCCGTGCACACCCGAAACATAATGAAAATAAAAAAGCACGGAGTAAACCAACCAGGCAAAAACACTCGAGGTCAATTTTGAATTCCAAAACCAGAGCGTCCCGAAATCCATTTTGAGCCAGATGAATCCCGAAATAAGTGCCGCCGTCAGTACTGGAAGTCCGATTAAAAGACCGTTGAAACTCAGCCGTTCCATCGCCTCAAGCGAAGGCCCTTTCACCAAACGCCGATGCTTCAACTGCCAGTCTTGATATAAATAAAAGAGTCCGGCAATGAATGAAAACGCGAAACTGATGTAGGCAACAACCGCTGCCGCGACATGAACGATAAAATAAGGCGATGCGCTTTTCATGACAGCTCCTTCATTAATTCTTTTTTTGCTTCCTGGATCCGGCCCGCCTGGACCAGCGAAAAAATCTTTCTGCGAAATCGGGTATTGGCCATTTTTTTTGAAATACCCCGACGGTTCTTTTTCAAAAACTCGAGGAGTCGTCCCCACGACTTTCCCCAGTTCTTCTGAACTGTCTCGCGAATATGCCGGGCCAGCGCCGGACTAGCGCCTCCCGTCGACACCGCAATCTGAAGCGGCCCCTGGCGAAACCGTGAAGGATGAATAAAATTGCACAACCCCGGAACATCGACGACATTCACCAGTTTGTTTTGGCGAAAACACATCTTGGAAATTTGCCGATTCCATGCCGGATTATTCGTCGCGGCAACAACCAGAAAAAATTTTTCGAGTCGGGCTGGCGGTTTCGAAACAACGCTCACTTTAGCTCCCGCTTCACGCAGTGCTTTTGATTTCCGGCGCGCTTCTATGCCTTTTCCGATCACCAAACACGAACGGCCCCGCAAATTCAGAAAAATTGGGTAATACATATTTTATTCTGTCATTCCCGTGAGAAATCAGGTGCCAGGTTCATGAACCTGGCACCTATCCCAAATCTAAAAACTTTCTTTCTTCGACGGAAATCGCCCCGTTTTAACATCGCCCACATAACGTTGAATCGCACGTTTCATCACCGGGCGCAGTTTCGCGTACTCCCGCACAAAACGGTATTTGGAATTTCCGTTCATGCCCAAAAGATCATTCACCACCAGCACCTGTCCGTCGCAATCCGGCCCCGCGCCAATGCCGATGGTGGGTACCTTCACCGCTTTCGTAATTTTTTTCGCGAGCACGGCAGGAACACATTCGAGCACGATCGCGAAAACGCCGAGACGATCGAGTAATTTCGCGTCCTCGAAAATGCGTTTGGCGGCCTGAGTGCTTTTGCCTTGAATTTTATATCCGCCGAGAAACTCCACAGACTGAGGCGTCAGTCCCAAATGACCCATGATCGGAATTTTGGCTTTAACAAGCGCGGAAACGACTTTCGCTTCTTCCCGTCCGCCTTCCAGCTTGACCGCGTGCGCGCCGCCTTCTTTGATCAATTGGCGCGCGTTCGCGACCGCCTCGGCCGCTCCGTTTTCATACGATCCGAAAGGCATATCGGCGACGATCAAACTACTTTTCGAGGTGCGGCTCACCGCTTTCGTGTGATGCAGAATTTCTTTCATCGTCACAGGCCGAGTAGAGGCATGCCCCAAAAGCACCATGCCGACAGAATCGCCGACCAGCAAAATATCCACGCCGCACTCTTCCTCCAGCGCGGCGAACGGAGCGTCATAGGCCGTGAGGACAGAGATTTTCTCTCGGGCGATCTTTTTATTGAGGATGTCTTTAACGGTGATTTTCATGGGTATTTTTTGTCATTCCAGCGAAGGCGGGAATCCAGAAATTAGGTGCCAGGT
>JACROU010000021.1 GCA_016214265.1 Candidatus Omnitrophota bacterium | reverse complement strand
ATCCCCCCAATAAATGTGCGAATTCCGAGGCCGAGCAAAAAGGGATTCACATCTATTAAATTGGCAAGCGCGTTATTGCCGATGACAAATGCCTGGCCCAATGTGGAAGGACTGAAAATTTGTCCCTTGATGTAATCAAATATTCCGTTTGGATTTGTGACAACGATGGGGGTTCCGTCACGGCGATAGCCAATGACAGTTCCGTTTTGATTCAATATACCTTGCGTGATACCTGAAACGGTGGCGCTCGCGCCAAGCCTTAAAAGCTGTGCTAAATAGGGGTTCATTCCATTCGAGCGAGTGACAAAATCAATTCCGCCGGCGGCCAATTGCCCTGTTACTTGCGGCGCCACATCGCGGAGGGCTTGGTTCAACGTGAGGCTTCCACCGCTAAAGGCGGCGCTGATACCGGCGCTTCCGACAAGCGATAATGCCGAAACGGCTGGCGGTGGAATTCCCAGTTTGAGGCCGACTTCCGACACGCCCTGCAGCAAAAATTGTTGGAGGCCGGATTTCATAAATCCGACAGTGCCTCCGCCGAGGCCGAGCACGCCGCCGCCGATGAAGGCGCCGGCAAGGTTGGCGAGTTCGGGATTGAGGCCCATTGCGCCGAGACCTTTCGATGTGCCGTAGCCGACTCCGGCGCCGATCAGGCTTCGGGCAGCCGTCTGCGCGAATGAAAACTTTGCGGCTTGGCCGCCCGTTCCCGCAATCGCGGGGGTGAATAAAAATTTCCCGATATTCGTGATGCCTTGCGTCAGCGCTGACAGGCCTTGCGTGAATCCCTGCTTGATAAACGTAAACGCGCTTTGCACGAAGCGGCCCACGTACGTCACCGATTGAACGAGCAGATTTCCCGCCGCCTGAAATCCGTTTGCGATCGTTTGGAATAATCCCTGAGTCGCGATTTGGCTGAATACCGTTTTCAAGCCCTGCACCACCACGTTGCCGATGGAGGCCACAATCCCAATCACTCCCGTCGCCATCGCGGCATAGCCCAGCCATTTGCCCACCGTCGGTGAGAATTGAGAAACAATCGCGCTCGCTATCGTTAACGCGATCGATACCACAAACAGCACGAGGAAGAAGAAACTGCCGCGGATTTGCTTGGTCGCCTCTTCCGTCAATCTCTGCTGAGGCGTAGAATCGGCGGTCGGCACGATGAGATAGCCCGACTGGGCGAGAGGGAGACCGGGAGACTGGGCGTACCAAATTTTCTCGAATTGATCCTTCGTGTACGTGACGGATTCTCCGCTCGCACCTTTTGATGTTTCAAACACCGTCACTTCCGTTGCGGTCACGTTCGTGATAACAACAAAATGGTCGGAGCCGATGTGGGCGATGAGTTTAGTTGTAGGTTGTAAGTTGTAAGTTCTAAGCAGATCGTCATATGAGAACTTCGCGCCTGAAAAATCCTGGCCATGAATGGCCGCGACTTTGTTCAAGGCGTACATCGAGAGCAACAGATCGCCTTCGGTGATGGGATTGATTAGCCCGGAGAAGATGTCCACAAGCAGCGCTTCTTTGCCGAGCGTCGTCATTGGGACATCGACGCCGCGGCTCGCGAGCATTTCGCGCAGACTCAAGAATGCCGATTGGCCGAAGTGCAAGCTCCTCGGGCGCAGATAATTTAGAATTGCATCCACTTCGTTAGCGGATAGCGGATAGCGGGTAGCGGATAGTGAGAGACCTAACGACTGAAGCAAAACATCTCTCCCCGCGTCATCGGCGGCGAGGTATTGATTGAGGAAATTTTCGACATCGGAAATAATCTGCGCTTTGTCCGCTTCACGCTCGGCTTTTTCGGAAGATGCGGCAAGCTGCGCTTCGAGCGCGGGGACATCGATGGCGGGTACGGGCGACCGGCCGGTCGCCCCTACAACGGCATCATTAATTTCCCCCATCGACGGATCGCGGCCGAGAATTCTTCGGTACACATCCGTCAGCACGGGTTCGATTTCATTCTTCAGAACATCACGAAGAAAATCTTGTTCTTGGCCGTCGAGCTCCACTAGTTTCGCCGCCGTCGCGGCCTCGATCTCGAACTGCTTCGCGGCAACCGTCCCCGGAATTGCTGCGATTCCAAAGCCTGAGGCACTATTCTTAACAAGAGGCATGTTAAATTATCGAGTAGCCCGAGGGAATTTCACCCTCAGGCCCTCACAGATCCGTACGTGAGCCTCTCGACTCATACGGCTCGTATTGTCTAACCGTTGATTTGTCCAGCCAAAGACCAGTGAGCAAACAGCCGCGGTTGATGTTGCTTTATTTTCTCCAACCACTCTGCCGGCGCTCCCTTGCTTTTGCTGACAAATCTTTTGTATTTCCTCATTGCCCATCGAACGAGTGTTGCATTCAAACAGTAAAACGTAAAACCCAGTTGGGATCGATAATACTTCCCGTAGTAGTTGATCCAGCCTCTCAGCATTGGATTGATCTTTCTGGCTATCTCTTCTATCGTTGTCTCACTCCGATGGTGAAGTTGCCATTTCCGCATGGTGTGACGAATACGGGTTGCTGCTTCATTGCTTACCGCTGGCAGAAACGAAATGAAAGTCTTTCCCCCCGCTCGACTTTTTGCTCCCCGGGCTCGAAATGTGTATCCCAGAAAATCAAATTTCGTGTGGGGGTACTCTTTCCTTCTTCCGTCTACCTTACAATAAACAATTTTTGTCTTCTCAGAGTTCAGTTCCAGCTTACATTCTCTGAGTCGCTCCCGAATCGCACTCTCCATGGCCTTTGCCTCTTCCTCACTTCGGCAGTGTATTACGATGTCATCGGCATATCGCTCAAACAACATGGCCGGATATTTCCTCTCTATCCATTTGTCGAGCGCATAATGCAGATACAGATTCGCCAAAAGCGGCGAGATCACTCCTCCTTGCGGCGTTCCCTTTTCCCGACTCTTCCGTGTTCCATCCTCTAATTCGATTGGCGCGACCAGCCACCTTTCAATATAAAGAATTTCCCACGCTGAATCTGTATGCTTCCTGACTGCTTTCATCAGAAGCTCGTGATCCAGATTTTCAAAGAAGCCTTTGATGTCCACATCGACGACCCAGTCGTAGCGCCAACATCTCTTTCGCGCTACTCCCACCGCTTCTATCGCAGACTTCTTCGGCCGGTATCCGTAGGAATCACGATGAAAATGAGGTTCTACTTTCGGCTCCAGATTTATCTTCACCACCATTTGCGCGATTCGATCGCCCACTGTGGGAATTCCCAGCGGCCTTTTGCCTCCGCTTTTCTTCGGAATTTCCACTTGCCGAACCGCCGGTGGAAAGTAACTGCCAGAGCTCATCCGATTCCAGATTTTATAGAGATTATCTTTCAACTTTCTCTCAAACTCCTGAATCGATACCTCATCGACTCCGTAACTTCCCTTGTTGGCTTTTACCCGTTTGTACGCTTCCCACACATCCCATTTGGAAATACGATACGGTTTTGCTTGATTCATTGGCTCATTCCTTTCGGTTGGCCAAGTTCTCTTCACTAGACAATCCCACTCCTTCGCTCCATCTCCATTACAGAGACTTCTTCGCTACTATGAGTGAGTCTGATTCTGCGTTGCGCTTCTGCCTTTTTGCCCTCGTGGGTTTTCCACTTGTGACTTCGGCTTTAACATCGCAACACATTTTCTCCCGTTCCACACGAAAGCCTGAATCAAGGTCACGCCACCTATACGCCGGATGCCATTCAAGCAGTTGCGAGGTTTCTCTTGAATTGATCCCAGGCTACGGATATACACCTGGTTTTGACATCATTTTTGCGTTTCGACGCGTCAGAAGCGGTTTGCTTTCGCTCGTCTCCTTGATCCTCACCTGACGTTTTTTTTTCAACGCCTTTTCCTCTTACGCTTACTACCCCAACGTTTTCAGCTGGAGCAGCTTGAGGCGGTTTGGAGCCTTCTCCCCGAAGACGGCTCCGAGAGGTCTTCTCTCATCTTTCATGCAGCACCGTTGGAAATGACATTTTACTTCCATTCTCAACGTTCGGGACACACATATCCACGCGAATCCTCGAATCTCGATATTTCGAATGCCTTCACTTTCCAGCATTCGAAATACCGGCTTCTCGCCCTTCTCAAGCGCTTTTTCATCAAACGACAGAACACCGTACACGTACTGATTCGGTGCGATGACCTCGGGCAAACTGGACCTGGATTCAAATTCGGCAAGCCCTTCTTTTTCCTCTTTAAGCCACACGCTCTTTGAACGTTCTCGTCCAATCAAAGTCTTGAGCACCTGATACGGGGTTTTTGAGAAATTAAGCACCGAAAATCGAGGTACATCCGGCTTCCCATCTTTGATAACGACAGAAGATTCACCTGAATATCCCGGTTCGCCTTTGACACTCTCAGATTAATCACCTTCGATTCAAGCAAGATACTGTCCGTGATCTTTTGATCCGCGATTTTCCCGGCTTGTTTCTCAAGTTCTTTTTCTTTTGTCTGATACTTCTCATTTAAAACCGTTTCTTTTTCTTTGATCGCTTTTTCGGTTGTTTCTTCGAGGATGTCCTCACCCAGAAGACCGTCAATCACAAATTCAGCCGTCTCGGGCGGTCCTACCGTACTGTCGAATACAAATCTTCCGGACTCCGTAATCACAAGTAAATTGGTTTGGGCTGTCATATCAGCGGTAACCGGTTTTATGAGTACCTGTTTTTCATAAACCTCGACTTTGAAGAGCTCCTGATTTCCGATATAAACGTTCAGAACCTTCCGGGGCAAATCAATCACGGTGAAATAATTAAGGGCGGTCTGAATGTTCCGCAATGCCTTGGGTTTCATCTCAATCTCATAAATATGGGGACTGGCGGGCCCCTCCTGATTGAGAAGTTTTCTTTCAGTAATAACTCTGAAATCCGCCGGATCCTGAGCCAGAGAAACCGCGCAT
>JACROU010000071.1 GCA_016214265.1 Candidatus Omnitrophota bacterium | reverse complement strand
AAATTGAAACATACGATGAAGCGCCTGCTAACTCTCTGCACTCAAGGGCAAGAGAGTCCCGCTGGGCGCAAGGAACGCTTCAGGGTGTCCCACTTATTTTTATGAAAGGTTTGAGTCCCGGGGTGCGTTTTATGGCCTTTCATTCGGTTTATTGTTATCTCGCGCAGCCTGTTTTTCTTATGTGGTTTTTTTTTGGGCTTTTCTCGCAAAGTTTTTATTTCGGGGAACTTATGAGTTTTAAAACGGACATTATTTTAAATGGTCAATTTGTGAACCGGACGGTGACTGCAGTTTTATTTTTTAGTCTGGCAGTCATTTTCTTTCATAAATTAGTATTGGTCAGGAATAGAAAAGACTTAAAGAATTTCGCCTATGAAGTCCTATTTTCGACTCTCATCTATTCCGGCAATTTCCTTTATTCAACATGGGACATGATAACAATTCCGTTTAAGAAGCTGAGGTGGTGCCCCATGAAAAAAGATCCTTATGATCATTTGAGCATGAAGAAAACCGTGAAGGCTCTTTGGGCAGGGACTCTCGTAGGAATCTTGGGTCTTCTCTATATCCGGCAGGGAACGCCGCATATTCAGTGGGCAAGTTTTCCTCTGTTCTTATCTTTGTGTTTATCAATTCCCATAGTGTACAGAAGTGCAAAATCCAACCAAAAGGAGGTAGTCTATTAATGACACAATCACAAGAACCCAATCTCATCGAGGAACAGAAAATAGTTAAAATCGGAAAGAAGCGGCCATGGAAAAGGATAACGGTTATTACATTATTTCTTATGGGATTGGCAGGATTTGGTATCTATAAATTTCTTCTATCCAGTTACCCGGAAGCACAAGGCAAAGCAAGAGCCGGTAGAGAATCATTTCTTGAAAGCCGGGATGAAGGGGTTTTGAAGGAAATATATGTGGCAAATACTGGGCGGGTTAAAAAAGACGAGAAACTATTTGAATTTGAAAATGATGATAATGAAATGAGCCTTCTTGAAACAGCGCAAAGAAAAGACAGCCTTGAACAGTCACTCAAATTCCGTGAAAAAGAAAAAGAGGATGCAGCCAAGAAGATTGAGCGGGCAAGAATTCTCTATGAAAACGGTGTGATCGGTAAAGGCGAATATGAAGGAGTCCAGCTCAATCAGGAAAAGATATTAACGGGCTATGCTGAGATGAATTACGAATTTGATCAGCTTGGAGAGAAGCAGCAAATCCTCAAGAAGAAAAAAGAGAGCCTTTTAATTAAAGCTCCTTTTGACGGGATTTTCCTCGGCGAAGCCGGTTCTAAGAAAGGTAATTATTTTAATAAAGGTGAATTCCTGGGACTTCTCTTTGATCCCAGTGAATTTTATGTTGAGGCATTATTCGATGAGAAGGATGTTTCAAAAGTAAAAATAGGGGATCACGCCCGAGTCAGCTTTAACGCTTTTGCTGGTGTCTACAATGGTTTTGTTTCGGAAATAGATGAAAAGGCTAAAACAATTGTTGAGAAGGTATATAAAGAAAGAAATATCGTAAGATTAAAGATCAAACTCGATAATTTTCCGGATGGTCTTAAGCCGTTCATGAAAGGGAGGGTGCGGATAATCGCCCAAATTTACAAAGCTGGCGATTTTTTAAATCGGGACAGTAGAGAAAATCCAACTATTAAGAAGAGTGGCTTTTAGATGATCGAGAATAATTTTCGAAAAAAACTTGTTAATATCGAAGAACTTTCTGAATATATTGGTTACAGTTCTCATACTGTTTACGGATGGATTTCAGAAAAACGTCTTCCGTTTCCTTATTTCAAGTTTTCAAAAAGAGTCAAATTTGACCTTAAAGATGTTGATAAATGGGTCGAGAGCCGTAAAATTAAAAATTAATCTGCATTGACGAATTGTCTTTAATTTGGTAACCTTTGGTAAAGTCATGTATATGAAAAAATATTTCCTTTTGGAAGAAGTGATCAAGATGTTGGGCGTTTCCCGAAACACCTATTATAATTGGGAACGTTCAAATAAAATCCCCACCGCTAAACGGGATCCCATGTCTGGTTATCGTATTTTTACCGAATCTGATGTTAATCACCTCAAAAAGATTACAGGGAGGGGTTAAAGGTGGAAAATAAATACAAATGGATTAGGATTACAGACAATTTCTTCAGGCGCGGAAAATCATACTATTATTATGCCCAAACAAATGGACGTCGAATTTCCAAAGCGCTTGGAACGAATCAAAAAGTTGCATTTGCTGCTTATAACAAAATATGTGGCGAGATAGCAGAAAACCGTTTTTTGAAGGTGAAAAAGGTACAAAAGATTTCATTCGAGGTGCTCGCCGATCTTTATTTAGAACTGTATGCAAAAAAGAAAAAGAAATCATGGGAAGCATGTGATGAGGTTTATATAAAAAAACTCAAAACGTTTTTTGGGAAGATGAATATCGAAACTATTTCCAGAAGACACGTGGCTGAGTATGCGGAAAAGCGAAGAGGCGAGGTGGGCCCTTGTTCTGTGAACCGGGAGCGAAGCTGTTTGAGAAAAATATTTAACTGGGCACTTTATGATTGGCAAGACGAAAATGGTAATCCTAATTATGAAGGCAAGAATCCCGCTTCCAGATTTGAGAGATTAGAAGAGCCGGAGAGAGAAAAGTTTTTGACAAAGGGACAATTGATAAATCTGCTAGGAAAATGTAGTGACAAGCTTAGCAAGTTCATCTTGCTTGCTGTTAACACAGGGATGAGAAAGGGTGAAATCAGGAGTATCAAGCGAGAAAATATCAATCTCGATAAAAGCTTTGTTTATTTAGAGGGTGAACAGACAAAGAATGGTAAAAGCAGAAAAGCGCCTCTAAACGAGATTGCAATAGCTATCATGAAAGAAGTGAAAGACGGGTGTTTGAACTTGGATTATAATCCAAGAAAAGTATTTGAAGCTGCACTCGCCGAATCAGGAGTCTTAGCCGCCCAGGATGGAGATTTCCATTGGCATGACTTAAGACATTCATTCGCTAGCTTTTTAGGGAATTCTTGCAGTGTCCCAATTGAAACGATTTCAAAACTCCTTGGGCACAGTACAATGGACAGAAGATTGAAGATAACGGAACGGTATACCCATATCGAGCTTGACACTCTATTGGAGGCTGTTCGCCGGCTAGATGTTTTCTTTGCTGATATTGTTGGAGGTCTTAGGCCTAATAGTGCGACAAAAGTGCGACAAATGGCCAATAAGAGAAAGTCGGCAAAAACCGATTATTTCATATCCTGCTCAAATTAAAAGACTTAGAAATTATGCGCCCGTAGCTCAGGTGGATAGAGCAACAGCCTTCTAAGCTGTGGGTCACTGGTTCGACTCCAGTCGGGCGCACCATTTTTTTTCGCCATCAAAATTCAATATATATCTAGGACGAAAACGACGATAATATTACAATTATAATCCAGAGGTGAAACGTCTTGGAACAGTTAGAATACTCATCCATTTCATCTTATGACACGCGACTGGACGTAACTTTTTTTGACTGTGATGTTTTTGGCCAGGCGGCGTATACCAGTTATATTCAATGGCAAAACAAAGCTTTAGATTCTTTTCTCTACACGAACCCAATTTTTAGAAATTACATTTCTTCGAAAGCGTTACTTCCAAAAACAATTATCGGTTCCATCGATTATAAACGTCCCACCAAGGCGTGGGACCAGATCGTTATCAAGACAACCGTTTCTGAAATCACGTCAGATTATTGTGATTTTCTTTGTTTGTTTCAAAGAAATGAAGCAGAAATGGTCTGTTCGGGACAACAGAGAATTGTTTTGTCTGAGATCAAGACGGGCAGACCTTTGACATTTCCTTCGGTACTTAAGGATGAAATGAAAAAGTTCTTTCTGCCGGATTCTGTCAGTCGTTTAAATTTTTCCGTGATCGGCAATCACGTTTCCCCAAAAGTATTTATTTACGATGAGATTATCGCATTTTTTGGCCACACGGATGTTTCGGGGAAAGTGGATTTGTATCATTACTTTAATTGGGCCGGATATACGCGGGAAGCTTATTTTCAAAAGACAGTGCCAAATTTTAGAGAGGTGGCACGAAGGCCCATCAAAATGATGACGGTCAATATGGATTTTAAAATCCTTGATGACGCGGAGTTTGGCGACCGGATTGAGGCGCGTCTGACAACCGCCAAGATAAAAAGAAGCAGTTTCGAAATGATAATCCGTTATCATCGAAAAAGTGATGACCGTCTGCTTTGTTACGGTAAGCACAGGGTTGTTTTTGTTAATGCGCAAACTGGCAAATGCGTTTCCATTCCAGAGGAAATGATGAATGTAATTGTCCACTATGAAGAAAAATCCATTCTCGCTCATTAAACTTTTTATCATTCTCGGGAATATCGGAGTGCCTGGTTCCGCCGTCGCTCTTGCGTTTTTTTATCCCGAAAAAAGTTATCGATGGCTTTTTGCGGGATTTGTTGTTTTTCATGCCTTGGAGCGGGTGTGGGAAACGTTTTATACCAGCAAAGAAAAGCGGGCTCACCAGATTCACGGTGATTGGACGTTGGCGCTGGTTTCGGGAAGTTACATCACCTTGTGTTTCCTTTTTATTTTCGAATTTTTTTTATGGGATAAATCTTTCAATCTCTGGATGAGTTTGTTGGGGATTGTTTTTTATCTTGCCGCTTTTCGTCTCAGGTGGTGGGGGATGAGCTCGCTTGGCAGTCAGTGGAGCATTCATGCTGTGGGCGCGATCAAGCTGAAAAATTACCGACTGTTGCGTGTGGGAGCTTATCATTACATCAGACATCCGGTCTATTTGGGAATTATGATTGAAGAAATTAGTCTTCCGTTAATTGCTAATGCTTATTGGGCACTTATTTTCGCCTTGGCGGTCTGTATTCCCTTGGTTATTATCAGAGCCCGTTTTGAAGAAAGAAGTTCCTTGCGAAAATTCGGGCGCGGATATGCGAGTTATATGAAACAGGCCGGCATGTTTTTTCCAAAAGATTTTTTTAAAGGGCTTCCGGCGAAATGACACCAGCCGTTCAATATCAAATTGCCGCGTTCGTCACTTTTCTTGTCAATTTATTTCTGGTAATTTTCATTTCCGTTAAAGGAAAAGGGCGTCCGCTTGTCAGAAGATTTATTTCTTACTGCTCCGCCATTATTCTTTGGAGTCTTTCGGTATTTCTAACCACTACGTCAACCCGTTATGAACTGGCGTATTTTTTTAATCAGCTGACACACGTTGGTGCGGTGCTGATTCCCGTTTTTTTTCTGCATTTCGTCTATGACTATCTTGGAATCAGCGGAAGAAAAATCCTGCTGAATTTTTTTTACGGTATTGCCGGCTGTTTTTTGGCCGTCATTGTTTTCAAGCGGGACTGGTTTTTCGGCGGACTTAGCTCCAAGCTAACACTGACCTATTTTCCTGATCCGGGATTTCTATATACCCCCTGGATGGCCACGTTTTTCCTCGCGGTTTTTTTTGGACATATTTATTTGTTCAGGGCCTGGCTAAACGCTCAGAACAAGGTTCAGAAAAAACAAATCGGATTTTTCTTTCTCGCAAATCTGCTGGGATATATGGGGGGGGTCGGCTGTTTTTTGCCGGTTTATGGCCTTTCATTCTTCCCATTTCCATACGGTTCTTATGGTGTGGCCCTTTTTAGCATCGTGACAGCCTACACGGTGCTGCGTCATCGCTGGCTGGATATTGAAGTCATTCTCAGAAAAACAGTGGTGTTCGCGGGACTTTTTGCAGTTGTATTTGCGGTCATTTTCTTTTTCGGGATTATCTTTCAAAATCTAATCAGTAATTATATCGGATTGCCTCCCGGAATTGCGACGGCAATGGCGGTGATTATTGCCGTTCTTATTTATGAACCGGTACGGAGAATCCTGGTTAATTGGACGGACCGTTTCTTATTTCAGAAGAAATTCAAACTGAGCATGATCGTCACCCAGGCCAGTCATGCCATTGCGTTGATTCAGAGTCTTAAATGGCTCGCGAAACGAATTATCGCCTTTTTAATTGTGAAATGCAGAATTCAAAACGCGGCCGCTTATGTTTGGCATGAAGAAGATCAGTATTTTGAGCTGAGCGCGCTCCGGGGCTATGCCATTCGGGAATATCCTCCGGCGATTTTTTCGCTTGATCATCCGATAATTCGTTATCTCAAAGAAGTAAAGCGTCCGATTGAAAGGGAAGAGTTTGAAAATCCAGTTTCCGGAGAAAAGCGTTTGGCGGCGTTTAAGAATGATCGCGGAAGTATTCTTGAATTTTTTGAGACATCAAAAGCGCAAGTCATTGTCCCTAGTTTCTTGCGGCGTCGTTTTGGCTGGCTGAGCTCTGAAGATGAGACTCAGAAAGACAGCGATGAATTGATGCTCAGAAGCATTCTAATTCTGGGCGCCATGAAATCTGACGAACCTTATACTGATGAGGACATCGAGGTGTTTTTCGGTCTTGCGCAAGAGTCTGTAATTGCGATTGAAAACGCACGTTTGTACGATGAAATACTTCACAGATCCAAAGAGCTGGCGGAAGCGAATAAACAGCTTCTCAATACGAATGAAAAACTTCGCGTGACGCAGGCATCTCTTATTGTTGCGGAAAAAAACGCAACGATGGTGGGGATGGCCAAGGCTATCGGTCATGAAATCAATAATCCGCTAGCTACTGTTTCTGGAAGGGCCATGATGATTGGAAATAATGAGCATTTACTGGAATCTCTTATCAGAAAATATAAGCAGCATATCAGCGAAGATGATTTGGGAAAGTCGGATCAGTTGATCGCAAAAAATGCGGACAACATTCAAAGAATTGAACGGTCTGCGCAAAGAATCAACGTGGTGGTTCAAACGCTGACAAATATTCTTAAGGATACGAAGGGAGGATTGAGCCAGCTTAGTTTGATTGTTCTGTGTCGAGAGGCTATCGAGGCGGCGCGCTTCTCCACATTTGAGGAAAGTTTTTGGGGAAACAAAATTCAAGAAAGAATCGGTGCAAATATTATTATTATGGGGAATTTGGAGCAACTCATTCAGGTTTTTGTTAATTTAATAAAAAATGCGCATGAAGCAACTGTGTATCAAAAAGACGCGCAGATTATTATTGATGGATGTATTGATCCGGATGATCCCAAAATGGCGCGCATTAATTTTGTCGACAATGGCCCCGGAATTCCACGTGAAATTATTACCAAAATATGGCATCAGGGATTTTCGACGAAACAGAAAAAAGATGATAGCATTGGAGCCAGCGGACAGGGCCAAGGGCTTTTTGTCTGCAAGCACATTATTGAATCAATCCATAAAGGAGCGATTGGTGTAGAAAGTGATGAGGGAAAGGGGACAACGTTTGTTATCAAGCTCCCTCTTGCCGAAGAAAGTGAGAATGGTAATGGCCAATTTATTGGTAGTTGATGACGAAGAGGAAATTTGCGATTTCGTGAAAGAGGTTTTGACGGAGCTGAATGTTGATGTCAAGTCAGTCCTGACTGGCGAAGATGCGATGGAGTTGATAAAGCAGCAAGAATGGGATATCGCCATGGTCGATTTAAGGTTATCCACGTCAATTACAGGACTTGATGTTATTCGGGAAATTAAAGAAAAACGTTCTAAAACTTACGTCATTGCCATGACAGGCTATGTTGATGTTGATTTGAGGCAGAAAGCAGAGAAATTGGGCGTTAATTATTTTCTCGAAAAGCCGGGGGGTCTTCTGATTAAAGCGCTTACCAGCAAAATAAACGAAATTATATCAGGAATGAATTCTTGAAATTCTCTCTCGTTACCCCCTAATTATCCCTATTTCATGTGTTATATTTATGGTAAGCGATTTTTGAGCCACATATTATAGACTTAATTTATCTGTAAAATATCTTTGGAGACAGCATTGAAACGCAAATTCTGCTTAAAATTTTGTGCTTTGTTTGTAACGTGTCTGTTCACAGTCAACGTGACCAGTCCTAAAACCGCCTTTTCTGAAAGTGTCGAAATTTCTCAATCAGAGAGTCAGCTTTTTTCCGGTCTTTCTCAGAATGTGTGCGATGTAGAAGAATTATGGTTTTCACCGGCACAAAATGCGAAGCCGCTCGGCTTTGAACCTCTTGTTATTCTGCTTCAGGAAGCGCACGTCAATTATGGGGCCCAGAAAAACATTGTCGCCACACTCGAGTACTTTCAGAAAAAATTTAAGACACTGGGTTTGCCCGAGAATGTCACAATCGCTCTTGAGGGAAATCCTGCGATGAAAGAAATTGATCCCGTGATTTTCCGGGCATTTCCGCAGCCAAAGGTGACGCGCAAGGTGACGGATTCGTTCATGCGGGACGGCAAAATCGATGGGGCGGAGTTTTACGCAATTAACTCCAATCCAAACGCGCGATTGTTTGGAATTGATGACCCAGCGCTTTATCAGAAAAATCTTCAAGCATTTAAGCTGTTTCGCGCTGATCAAGAAAATGTTAAGAGTGATTTAAAACAGATCCGGGCTGAAGTTGAGCGGCTCAAAGAAAAGGTTTATGCCAAGCCATTGAAGGATTTGGAAGAAAGCCGTAAACGGTTCGGACGTGATACCGCAAGTCTGCGGCTTCATTTGAGAGTGTTAGCCGGTGCGGCCAAGCTGAAAAATTTTTCGATCACAGATTATCCGCTGGTTCTGGCGATGCAGAATTTGTTTGATCAGGAAACCACGCTTGCCCCAAAATCTCTCGAAGAAAAAATGCGCGCCATCCGCTCTTATGAATTTTTTGATCAAATGAGCCGGCTTGAAGAGAACCTTTATGAGGAATTGGCATTTTCCCGGGACGAAAAATTGTTGGTTTCGGTGGATCGTTATCTTGCATTGCTTGAAAAGCTGGTCGAGTTCAGTTTGACCCAAAATGATTATAAACATCTGGAAAATTCCTGGAGGTCAATCAGCGATTCGGAAGCGTGGAAATCATTGGATGATTTGTCGCGGCGGCGTAATTCTCATTTTCAGAGTTGGAATTTAATTTCCGGTTTGCTGAAACCGCTTGAAGTGGCAAAAGAATTTTATCAAAGTGCCAAAGAGCGCGATTCGGCGCTTATTCAAAATCTTGAAAAGCTTATAAATGTTACGGGACAGAAAATTATTTTCGTTGTCGCCGGCGGATTTCACATGGAGGGGATGACTAGCCGTCTTCGCAGCGATGGCATCTCTTACATCGCTTTGACTCCGATGGCTAATCCGGATGAGGGAAACAGTCTTTATTGGAGCCGGTTGTCAGGGGCTCGCTCTGAAATTCAGAATCTGCTGGCTCAAACGTCGACGGTAAAACCGAAGTCTCTTCAAGACGATTCTGAATTTCAGCAGGAGGCAGCAATTACCTTACTGGCTGCTACTGCCAATTCGCTTGGAGTAAACAATCCGGATGACGAGGAGAAAATGTTTTTGGGCTATCTTAAACAATATGTCCAGCGTTTGAGAGGCCTGCAGGGAAATCTTCCAGTTTCCGAAGGCGCCAAGTTCTTGGAGCAAATGCTTGAGCAATTTAATAAACTTCGTGAAGCGCGTCCCGCAGGTTCGGTACCGATTCAGATTGGTAATGAAACTTATGATTTTTATGTCCGATCTTTGTTGGTTCCGGATACTCAAGGCCGTTCAGTTCAGATTGGGGAGACACATTTCCAGTTGGCGGCGATTCCCCGAAGACATAAAACGCAAGTTCTGACTTCTACGGTGCCTGCAGAACCGGTTGCTCGCCCTCCTTTGAAACCTTGGGATTATCTGAAAGAACGTTTCAAGGAAAAAGGCTACACGCTGGTGAAAAAACTGGGGCAGGGTGGAATGGGTGTGGTGTACGAAGCTGTTGAGGAGGGCACTGGCCGGAAAGTTGCCATCAAAATGATTCGTCCCGATATTCAGGATTTCGAAGACCGGGACATCGTCCGGTTTAAGCGCGAAGGCGAGGCGTTGGCCAAATTTAGCCATCCGAATGTTGTTACCGTGCATGCTTCTGGCGAAGTTCAGATTTCCGATTCCGAAAGCAGGCCTTACTACGTCATGGCTTTTCTGCCGTATCCTGACATGAGAAAGCAAATAGCCGCTTGGAGAAACGGCGGCAAAATCGTTGCAAATAGCACGCAAAATATCGAATTTTTCGTCACCCTGATGCAAACCGTTGCCCGGGCTGTTGATCATGTGAATGGGCAAGGGATTGTCCACCGCGATTTGAAACCGGAAAATATTATTATGCAAGACGAGGCGACGCCGATTGTCACGGATTTTGGTTTGATCCTAAATCAGGAAGAAAAAGACCGCTTATCCAAAACGGGTGAAATTGCTGGTACGGCGAATTATATGTCTCCCGAGCAGTCAGATTTCGCAGCCCAAAAGAAAAAAGATGATATTGACCGGAGAACAGATCTTTGGGCTCTTGCTGTGATTTTGTATGAATTGCTCACCGATAAGAAACCTTTTGATGCGGCTTCTCAATTGGGGGTTTTGGCAAAAATTGCTGGAGAAAATCCGGCATCGCCAAGTTCCATCAATTCTCTGATTCCGCCCGCCCTCGATAACATTATTTTAAAGGCGCTTGAGAAGGAGCGTGAGAATCGTTACCAAACTGCCGGAGAATTTGCAGACGCGCTTCAGTCATTTTTGACGGGTGAGGCAGAGGCGAAAAGAAAGCGTGACGAGCGGCGGGCATTGTTAAAGATAGGAGGCGTGGGACTTTTGGCGCTTGCGTTTGGCGGTGCGGGATTGGCCGTCAAAATCGCTAGCGATAGAGCCGCGGCCAAGAAAAGATTAAAGGACGCTGAGGGGCAAATTTCTGAAGTCCGGAAACAAATCGATGCTGTAGTCACTGCAACGGCCGGCCGCCAGCTGGATGCGGCTGATTCGGCTTTGAAGACCGCTGAAAAATTAATCAATGATTTGAACACTGATTTAGTTCCTCAAATCACAGATGCAAAAGGTGCTTTGTTGGAACAACTCCAAATTCTGAGAGGATTTTTGTCTGCGATTAATGAGGTGAACTCGGGTGTTGCAACAAATAAAACAGGGGCTATTTTCCAGGATTTGCTGAATGCCACCCAGATTCCGGAATCTCTGAAAATGATATCCCGCATTTTTCTAGTCCGGCTTAAATTGCGGTCGTCTCAGCCTGATTATGCTCAGGTCCACGCACTTCTCAACACACTTTTTGTCAGCATCAATAATATGCCTGAGCCTTGGCAAAAAGAGGTGGGGAAAATTCCTGACGAATTGTTGAGCCGATTGGTGATTGAACTAGATTTGACGGGTATTAATGCTGAGATTTTTCACAACATGCTGCGTTTGTTTAAAGTGTTCGCCGCTTCCGAATTATTTGAGGCGCCGGTTATCAACAAAGCGGAATTTTTTGCTCGTCTGGGATATTTGTTGAATCGTCCTGGCCTCTATCGTGATCTGTCGGGAGCAACGGAAGCATTTCAGAATTCCAACCGATTACTGGAACAGTTAAATACTCCGGAATCCCAATTTCTTAAAGCTCAGAATTTAATTGATCTTGGAATTGTTCAATTTGGCGTAGTGCATTTCGCGTATGGAAAGATCATGGATGCCGACACAAGAGATCAGGCCCTTGTCGCGGTTCAAAAAGCCGGGGTCTATTTTGACAACTCGCGAGATCTGATGAATCGCCTGGCAGCTCAAACACCGGATGTTTCGATAAGGCTAAAAGCCCGAAAAGTGATGATGGATGCCTATGTCATTCAAATGGCGTTGCAGGTTGTAGAATTGCGGAAAGTTTTGGAAGATCGGCCAAAACAGTTCCGGGGCGCTTTCTACAATAATTTGAGGAAAATGACGGGACCGCCAACGAATGAAGACAAGGCCGAAGGTGCTCAGCCGCTATCGGACAAAATAATTAAATTTTATGAGGATATGATTTCAAATGAAGTGCTGCTCCGAACTCAAATGGGATCGTTGGATGCCCAGCTTGGAAATCCGGCGAATGAGGAGACTGCTGCAAGACTTCAAAATACGATCGAATTCGAAATTGACAAGGCGTTATTTCAGGAATTGCTTATCCGGCTGAATCAAAATAGACAGCTTGTTGATAATAATATTGCCGATAAAAAATTCCAGAATCTCTGGTCCCTGAAAAATCAGGTCGGAGGTGAAAGAGCGGAGCGGGTTCAACCTTATCTGAATATGAGCGGGATTATGATTGGCCAGATGTCTAAAGCCGGAACTCCATTGGAGGAGTTTGCGGGGGCTCTGCTTGCGCGGCGCGAATTTATAAGAAAGGGTGAATTGAACGATCCTGATTTAGTTTCAAAATTTCAGCAAAGCGCCGGTGTTTTGGGACCAACGACTTACGGGCGTCTCGCCGGTGTCTTGTCTGTGGAAGGAAAAAGTCTTGGCGCCGCGAAGGACATTTTCGACGCGGTGGAAGAAGAAAAACGATTGAGCCCTGTGATTATGGAATTTAGCGAAGTCGTGCTGAGGCAATTGATTGACCGCCGCTCCGATTTGCGTCAGGGAAATAAATCACTTCCGGTTTTCTTTTTGGTGCGTGACGCGAGTGAACTTCGCAGGATCAGCAAGGAATATCCGGGGCTTTGGCGTGATTACCGGATCGGGCTTTTGGGGTGGAAGTTTGCGCCGATGTCGAAAATGAAATTCGGAGACGTGGTGACATTAATGAAGTTGGGGCATCTCAAAATTTATTTGCGAAGTCTTTTCCCGGAGGGCGAAGTGACTGAGCTGCGTCCGGATCAGGTCGTGTTTGTCAATGATGCATTTGGCCCAAAGTGGGAAGAGGGAACCCGCCGTGTAAAATTTGACCGCAATCGTTTTGATAATGACGAAGAGTACCGTTCAGCTTATTTAGCCTCGGCCTTTTACCTTGTCACTCATGGCAAAGGGGAGGGTATCTTTCAATATAATGCTACAGATCAGATTTTCGAACTTCTGCCAACTATTCTCACCAACCTCATGAATGCCTGGAAGGCCCTCAAAGAGGTGCTTGTCGCCGCCTAAGCGTTTTTGCTATCATATCCGATTCTAACAAGGGGAGTGACATGACCATTACGATCAATCCTGCTGAACGCCTGAAAAAATTGCCGCCGTATCTTTTTGCCGAAATTGACCGTCTGAAACGTGAGGCGAAAGCGAAAGGTAAAGACATCATCGATTTAGGTGTGGGCGATCCCGATATCCCGACGCCTGCCTTCATTATAGAAGAGCTGTACCGCGCAGCGAAAGATCCGTCCAATCACCGTTACGCCCTCGACGCTGGCATGCCGGTTTTTCGCGAAGAAATTGCGCGCTGGTATGACAAACGTTTTGGTGTGAAGCTGGATTCCCAAACGGAAATTTTGCCGCTTATCGGCTCGAAAGAAGGCATCGCGCATTTGCCGCTTGCCGTCATTAATCCGGGTGATGTGGTGCTGGTGCCCGATCCCTGTTATCCGCCGTACAAATCCGGAACCTGGTTTGCGGGCGGTGAGGTCAGCATTATGCCGCTTGAGGAGGAAAACGGATTTCTCCCGAATTTTGCCGAGATCGATCCTTCTGCACTTAAAGAAGCGAAGCTCATGTTCCTCAATTATCCGAACAATCCGACTGCCGCGGTTGCGCCGGTAGAATTTTATCAGGATGCGGTGGAATATGCCCGTCGCCACGATTTGATTATCGCTTCTGATGCCGCGTATTCCGAGATGGCGTATGACGGTTACCGGCCCGTGAGTTTGTTGAATGCCAAATGCGGAAAAGATGTCGGCATTGAATTTCACTCGCTGTCGAAAACGTTTAACATGACCGGCTGGCGTGTCGGATTTGCGGTCGGGAATCCTGAGCTGATCAAACTACTGGCGAAAGTGAAATCAAATATTGATTCCGGAATTTTTCAGGCAATTCAGTTCGCCGGAATCCGGGCGCTCAAAGACGGCGATGATGCGGTTCGCAAAAATATCGCGGTGTATCAAGACCGCCGTGATGTCCTTGTCGACGGGCTCGAGAAACTTGGCTGGAAAGTGAGTAAACCCAAAGCTACATTTTATGTTTGGGCTTCGGTTCCGGCCGGATACACCAGCGCGGAGCTCTGCAGCAAATTGCTGAAAGATGCCAGCATCGTTGTGACGCCCGGCAACGGTTTTGGTGCTAACGGAGAAGGGTATATCCGTTTCGCCTGTACGGTTTCGAAAGAGCGCATCCTCGAAATGCTCGAGAGGATTAAGAATTTAAAGTGAGCCATCGGGTATTTCCCGATGGACTCATCCCGGGCTTGACCCGGGATCCAGCGTTTTTAAAGACACTGGATTCCCGCCTTCGCGGGAATGACAAGGAAAACCATGGCAATCGGATTCATCGGTGTTGGCACCAATCTTGGCAACCGGCTATTAAATTTGAAGCGCACCGGAGAGCTGATCACGGCGTCCTCTAAAATCAAAATTCTGGACCAATCCGCGATTTATGAAACGGTACCGATCGGCGGGCCGCCGCAAGGCCATTTTCTAAATGCCGTGTGGAAAATCGAGTCGAGTTTATCGGCGCCGGAGCTATTGAAAGAGCTTCAATCTATCGAAGTTAAACTCGGCCGTGTCCGGACAATTAAAAATGCTCCGCGGACTATTGATTTGGACATTCTCGATTATGACGGCATGATTCTTGAAAGCCCGGAACTGACATTGCCGCATCCGCGGATGAACGAGCGGGAATTTGTTTTGCGCCCGCTTCGGAATATTGGGAATAAAAAGGTCTAACATGAAAATCATCACTCATATTTCAGAAATGCAACAATGGACGAAAGAAAATGGCGGCCATTCAATTGGACTGGTGCCAACGATGGGTGCTTTGCATGAAGGGCATCTTTCTCTCGTTCGCGCGGCACGAAAAGAGAGCGGCCGTGTCGTTGCCAGCATTTTCGTCAATCCGACACAGTTTGGTCCGAAAGAAGATTTAAAGAATTATCCGCGTCCCATTGCGCGAGACCGGAAATTGCTTGATGAGGAAAAAGTGGATGTGCTTTTTTATCCTTCAGCGCGTGAGATGTATCCCGACGGATTTCAAACCGAAGTACGCGTGAAGGGTTTGACCGAAGGACTTTGCGGAAAATTCCGTCCGGTTCATTTTGCCGGCATGACCACGGTGGTTGCGAAATTGTTTAACGCGGTGTTGCCTGCTAAAGCCTATTTCGGCGCGAAGGATTATCAGCAGGCGATGGTGGTGAAGCGCATGGTTCGGGATCTGAATTTTCCGGTTGAGATTCGCATGCTTGAGACGGTTCGGGAGAGGGACGGCTTGGCCATGAGCTCGAGAAATGCGTACCTGAATCGGATGGAACGAATCAAAGCCCCGATGGTTAATCTGGCGCTGGATTATGCGGAAGCGCTTATTCGACAAGGGCTTAGAGATACTGATCAAATTCAAACAGAGATTCGCGGATTTCTCAAGCCGTTCGTGTCAAAAATTGATTACATTGAAGTCGTTCATCCAGAAAACTTGATGCCGATTCGCCGATTTCAAGGCACTGGCCTTTTGGCCATTGCATGCTATATTGGTGCGACTCGGCTCATCGATAACCGATTAGTGAACCAACATGGCACAAAGGTTCCAGGAACCTATTATGCAAAGACAACTTCTTAAATCTAAAATTCATCGGGCAACCGTGACGGAAAGCAATCGTGACTACGAAGGCAGTATTACCATCGACGAGACTTTGATGAAAGCCGCGAATCTTGTTCAATGGGAGAAAGTGCTGGTCGCCAATATTGATACTGGCCAGCGGGTCGAGACGTACGTGATTTCCGGACCGGAAGATTCCGGAGTGATTTGCATGAACGGAGGCGCCGCGCATTACGCCAAGAAGGGTGAAAAGGTCATCATTATGTCCTTTGCCCGTTTTGACGAGATGGAAATTTCGGATCACAGGCCGCTTGTGATTCGGGTCAACGCGAAAAACAAAATCACGTCCAAAGAGCTGGAGAAATGCCACATCTGAAACGCGTAGGCCTGATTGGCTGCGGCGCCATTGGGACCTACATCGCAACACTCCTCAAAGATAAATTTAAAAAACAAGCTCGTTTAGCTTTTGTGTGCGATATTCAAACGGAAAAAGCCCGCGCACTGGGCCGTGTCGTGTCTCTCAAAACGCTTGTTGCGAAAAGTGATTTCATTATCGAAGCCGCTCACGCTGATGTTGTTAGCACTCTCGTTCCCCTGGCCCTCAAAAAAAATAAATCTATTTTAGTGATGAGTGTGGGCGGGCTTTTGAATGTGACGCATCTCGCGGCACTTCTGGCTAAATCAAAAGGAACGGTTTATATCCCGTCCGGAGCGATCGCTGGGATTGACGCGCTCTGTGCCGCGATGCAGGATGGTCTCCAGAGTGTGACGCTCACGACACGGAAGCCAGTTCAAGGGCTACAAGGTGCACCGATTTTGAAAGAAAAGGGAATCGATTTGGCGTCGATTAAAAGCGAGACGGTGCTTTTTGAAGGAACGGCGCGTGAGGCGGTGAAAGCATTTCCGCAGAACGTGAACGTCGCGGCTGTTTTGAGTCTTGCGACACTTGGGCCGGAACATGTCCGCGTGAAAGTCATTACTTCGCCGGAATTCAAAAAGAATTCGCATGAAATTATGGCCGAAGGAAAATGCGGAAAAATCAGAACGCTGGTTGAGAATGAGCCGTCGGAGACTAATCCCAAAACCAGCGCGCTGGCCCAATACTCTGTCGCTGCCACGCTGGAGAAGATTTTTTCTAAAATAAAAATCGGAACATAGCATGGCCTCATCCATCATCGTTAGCGGCGCTCGCGAGCATAATCTCAAAAACATCAACGTAGAAATTCCGCGCAATCAATTTACTGTCATCACCGGACTTTCCGGATCGGGAAAGTCGTCGCTCGCATTTGACACGATTTATGCCGAAGGGCAACGCCGTTACATCGAATGTCTATCATCTTATGCCCGCCAATTTCTTGAAAAATTAAAAAAACCCGAAGTCGATCATATTTCTGGATTGTCGCCCAGCATTTCCATCGAGCAAAAATCGATCGTGCATAATCCCCGCAGCACGGTCGCTACGGTGACGGAAATTTATGATTATCTCAGGCTTTTGTATGCCAAAGTCGCGGATGTGTTCTGCTACAAATGTGGCAGTTCGATCACCAGTCAAAGCTCGCGTGATATGGTGAATCAGATTTTCGCGCTGCCGCGGAATGCCCGTATTGTGTTATACGCGCCGATCGTCCGTGGCCGGAAGGGCGAGTACAAAAAAGAAATCGAGGAAATTCGCAAAAAAGGTTTTAGCAAAGTCCGCATCGACGGAAAAATTTATTCGATTGATGACGAAATCAACCTCTCGAAATCCAAGCGGCACGATATTGATATTCTTATCGATATTTTTATGGTACACGAGCGTTACCGCGACCGGATGACGAAGTCGGTGGAACTGGCGCTTGAAGCGTCGAAAGGTTCGGCCATTGTGGCGCTGGAGCCGGTTCGCAAGCGAAAGGATGCGAAGGAACGCGAACTTTTTTTCTCGAGGGCGCGGACCTGTCCGAAATGTCAAGTCTCCATCGGCGAGTTGACCCCCAACGTATTTTCATTTAACAGCCCGTACGGTGCCTGTCCCAAATGCCGCGGCATCGGCCGCGTGTCCCAAATTTTGTCCGGAGTTGTGATTCAGGATCCGACCAAACCACTCCTGAAAGGTGCGCTCAATGAGGAAATTAATTTTTCCTTCAATTCATATTTCATTGAAGATCTTGTTTGGGAAATTAAGCAATATTACAAACCCGATTTGAACCTTCCATTTCAGGAATTGCCTGGCGAGGTTCAGGACGCGTTTTTCTGGGGGAATGATGAATTTCCTGGTCTGTTTGATGAACTTCGGGATCTGTCGTATCGAACCACATCGACGATCGTACGCGATAAAATCAAAAAATTTCTGGTCGAGGATGTATGTCATGAATGTAAGGGCGGCCGTTTAAAGAGAGAGAGTATGGGCGTTCTTATTAATGGGAAAAATATCGTCGAGATCTGCGGGTATTCCGTTGAAGCTTCACGGAAGTTTTTTGACGCACTTACTTTCGATGGCTCCAAGGCCGTGATTGGAGATCCTATCTTGAAAGAAATTCGCGATCGCCTGCATTTTCTTGACAATGTCGGGCTCGATTATCTGACACTCGACCGTCCCGTTACAACGCTCGCGGGTGGTGAGCTTCAGCGCATTAGACTCGCCGCGCAAATCGGCATCGGGCTCACCGGTGTGCTCTACGTACTTGACGAGCCCAGTATTGGACTGCATCCTCGTGATCACGAGCGTTTGCTCGCAACACTGAAAGAATTGCGCGATATGCGCAACACGATTCTGGTAGTGGAGCACGATGAAGAAACAATCCGCTCGGCGGATTATGTCGTCGATTTGGGGCCGAAGGCGGGTATTGAGGGTGGAGAAGTTGTAGCCGCCGGAAGTGTTGAAGAAATTTGCAAAAACGAGAAATCGCTCACCGGAAATTATTTGACCGGACGGCTTGAGATTCCGGTTCCTAAAAAGCGCAAGTCCATTCGCGGCGCGCACTGGCTTTCCCTGAAAGGAGCTAAGGAGCACAATTTAAAAAATGTGTCTGTCGAGATTCCACTCGGACTTTTCATTTGCGTCACTGGAGTTTCCGGATCCGGAAAAAGCACGTTGATTCATGACGTGCTCTTCAAGGCGCTTCATAACGAAATTTGGAAAACGCATTATCCGGTCGGAAAATTTAAGAAACTCGAAGGCGTTGAGCATCTCGATAAAGTCATCGAAATCGATCAGTCTCCGATTGGCCGAACGCCGCGTTCGAATCCGGCGACCTACACGGATTTATTTGTTTACATCCGAAAATTATTTGCCGATGCGCCCGAGGCGAAAGTGCGTAACTTTTCGCAAAGCCGCTTCAGTTTTAATTTGAAAGGTGGCCGTTGCGAAACGTGTCAGGGCGAAGGATATCAAAAACTCGAGATGAGTTTTCTCCCTGACTTGTATGTTTTGTGCGAGGCCTGCCGAGGCAAGCGTTACAACGATCAAACATTGGAAATTCAATACAAAGGAAAAAATATTGCTGAGGTGTTGGATATGCCGGTCACCGAGGCGCTTGGGTTTTTTAAAGCGATTCCGCAGCTTCGCGAGCGCCTGGAATGGCTCGAGAAAATCGGTTTGGGATATATTAAACTGGGGCAGCCCTCGACTACGCTTTCTGGCGGCGAGGCCCAGCGCGTTAAACTTGCGGCCGAGCTGGCGAAAAAGGCGACCGGGAAAACGTTATATTTGCTCGATGAGCCGACGACGGGACTTCATTTCGCGGATATCGATCATTTGTTGAAGGCGATTTTCGGTCTTAGAGAGGCCGGTAATACGGTAATTGTGATCGAGCACAATATGGACGTGGTTAAATCGGCCGATTACGTGATTGATTTGGGGCCGGACGGTGGGGATGATGGTGGAAGAATCATCGCGGAGGGGGCTCCGGAAGCGATTGTGAAATCAAAAAAATCCCACACCGGATATTTTTTGGCACGGATGCTGAAGACCGGAGGCCCGGGATAGGTGCCAGGTTCATGAACCTGGCACCTGATTT
>JACROU010000070.1 GCA_016214265.1 Candidatus Omnitrophota bacterium | reverse complement strand
TGAGCGTAATCAGCACCGCGACGATCAAAGTCGACTTCGGAAATTTCAACACGAAATTGACGCACGGTTCATAAATCCAAAACAAAAAACGGCTGATCGGATGTTTTTCTTCCGGATAATATTTTCCGACAAGCAGTTTCGTCGAGATCCACGAAAACCATTTCGGGCGGAAGGAGAATGGATCCATCCGCGTGAACATCATCCGGAGCGCCGGGTCCAGTGTGATCGCAAGGATCGCCGCGATCGCCATCGCAAAGTTTTTACTGAACGCGAGCGGCTTAAACATGCGTCCTTCCTGATCAATCAGCGCAAAAATCGGAATAAACGCGACAGCAATCACCAGCAGGGAGAAAAACACGGACGGCCCCACCTCTTTAAACGCGTTCAAGCGCACTGTGTGGTAATCCCCTTTTCGCCCGCCGCTCGACCACTCCTCCAGCCGTTTGTACGCATTCTCCACTTCAACGATCGCCCCGTCGACCAGCACACCAATCGAAATCGCGATTCCGGCAAGCGACATGATGTTGGACGTCAGGCCCATCAAGTACATCGGAATAAATGTGAGCAGAATCGAAATGGGAATGGTGATAATCGGAACAATTGCCGACGGAATGTGCCAGAGAAAAATCAGGACGACAAGACTGACAATCACAATTTCTTCGGACAGCGTGTGCTTGAGCGTGTCGATCGCACGTTCGATCAGGCCGGAGCGGTCATACACTTCGACAACCTTGACACCTTCAGGAAGCGTCGGTTTGATTTCTTCCAATTTCGCTTTGATCCGCGAAATCACGTTGAGGGCGTTCTCGCCGTGACGCATGATGACAATACCGCCAACAACATCGCCCTTTCCGTCTAAATCAGCGACTCCGCGGCGAATTTCGGGGCCAATCCCAACCGCCGCCACATTCCTCACCAAAATCGGCGTTCCGGTTTTCGAATCCACGCCGACCACAATATCCTCGATATCCGAAACCGATTTCACGTAGCCGCGCCCGCGAACCATAAATTCGGAACCGGAAAACTCCATCAACCGGCCTCCGACGGCTCCGAGCCCAATACAAATCGGTGCCGTCTTGAAAAATAACGTAAACGTACGAGAAGCCGAAATCGGAAAATCCGCGAATGGCTTTGACATGGGGCGTTCCAAGCAGCGCGGCCACGATCGGATACGTGACCTGATCTTCCATGATGTCGGGACTGCGGTCCCATTTGGAGTAGATGATGACTTGTGTGTCGGACAAATCGGGAATAGCGTCGAGGCGGATATTTTTGGTGCACCAAATCGCGGAGAGGACGGCAACGATCGTAAGACTGAAAACCAAAAATTTATTTTTCGCCGAGAATTCAATAATTTTGGCAATCATACTCTTCGCCCGCCTTCATTCACATTTTTACTCTTCTTTTTTTCCACCAAAACTTTTGACGGCGGCGCGCAGGCGGGATTCGGAATCAATTAGAAAGTTGGCGGAACTAACGACTTTTTCCCCTTTTTTAAGGCCATCCAAAATTTCGTAATAGCCACCCACTTCGTAACCCGCCCGCACCTTTCGCGGCTCAAACCGGCCCTCCCCCATGCTCACAAACACCAGCTGAGTTTCTCCGGCATTGAAAAGCGCCTCTTCAGGGATCGCGAGCTTCACGCCAAACGGGATTTCAATCGCCACATCGACAAACATTTCCGGCTTCAATAATTTATCTGTGTTCGGTACGGTGATTCGTACTCGAAGCGTACGCGTTGCTGCATTCAGAATCGGATCCACCGTGCGGACATGCCCTTCAAATTGCGCGCCGGGAATCGCCTGACTGGTCACCTTGGCCGTCTGTCCTGCTTTCACAAAACCCGTTTCATATTCATAAATATCCGCGTAAATCCATGCCGTTGATTCAGGAAGCAATAAACTGCTGCCGCTGTGATCGGCTTTCAGAAGTTCCCCAATATCGCTTGCGTTAATACCCAGCAGTTTCAGTTTCAGCTCGGCCGATTTCACCAGCGCATCGCCCCGCTCACGCACGCCTGAAAGCGAACTCGTTTTAATTTTTTCCTGATTTTCTACCGCTTCTTTATATTCCGTAAGCGTGTTGTAAAGCTCCGGATCATACGCCACCCGCCCCACCGCGCGAATTGTGAGCGTCAGCGCTCGTTCGGCAGCCTCGGTTGTCTGAACGCCGATCATCTGCTGGCGTTCGGGACTGATGACCACATCCGCGTGACCGGGAATTTTAATATCCGCCGCGCCGGTCTCTTCCCCTTCGTAGACAGCGATATAGTCCATTCCCATTTCATCCTTGGACGGCTTCATCGAGGTGACATCGGCCCGCATCGGGTGCCGGTAGAAAAGGATTTTCTTTTTTGCGGAAGCGGTAGGGACAGGGCTTTGCTCCACCCGCGTCAATCTCATTCCGCAAATAGGACAATCGCCCGGCTGTGTGGAGACAATCGCCGGGTGCATCGAGCACTGATAAATAATTTTTCCTTTGGAAGTGTCAACGGGGGCCTCGTGTTTTGCTTTACAGCCGGACTCGACTAGAAAAAAGGAGTAACCGAGAACGAAGACAATCGTAATGATGAGAGGCAATTTTGGAATACGCATTTTCAGTCCTTGTCATCCTTCAAATGGAACCAAATCCTCACCCACCACACGCTCGAGCGCTGCCAAATAGGTCCAGTACTGCGCGAGGTATTGATAATATTCCATTTGAAATTGAAGCCAGGTGCGCTCGCTGTCGAGCAAATCCAGAAAACTCAAACTTCCCGACTCATATCCCGCCGTCGCTACTTTGAGCGACGTTTCGGCCTGCGGAATCACGCTGGTTTTGTATTGATCTATAAGCCGGCGCGCGGTTTGTGCCTTCACCAAAAAAGATTTCACCTGGTAGCGGGTTTCGTTTTCTTCCGATGCCAAAGCGGATCGGGCCTCTTCCAGTGACAACTTTTCAGACTTGATAAACGATCCCTGCTTCCACGGATACGCGAACGGCACACTGAAACGGGCAATAAAAATATTGTCATCTTTCAAACCGTTATTAAATGTTCTCCGGCTGTACTGAAAATTCGTGTCGGGAAGAAGCTCTGCCCATGAGGAAGACACAAGCGCTTTTTCTTGCGATACCTGCTGCTCAGCGGCATGAATTTCTGGACGTCTCTCAAGTGCCGTTTTAATCAGCTGATCATAATTTTGGTTAAGCGTCGCAAGTCCTGGTTCCTGCGGCTTCCCGAGCGGGGTTATTGACGGCTTGCGATTCAAAAGCGCGTTCAACTCCGCCTCTGCCGTCTCCTTATCCTGCTTCAGCGTGACCAGCGCGTTCAGTGATTTGAAATATTCCACCTGCGCTTTCAGAACGTCGGACTGACTGGTGCGGTTGACCGAATATTTATTTTCCGCCACTTTTGAAAAACGTTTCAGCAAACTCACACTTTCCTGAAAAATATCAATCTGCCGGACGGCGAGAAAATAACTGTAATAAGCCGACTTCACTTTTTCGAGAATCTCGTTCTGCTTTCCAAAATAAACTTCCTGATAACGCAGGGATTGGTGTTCCTGCGCTTTTCCTTTCAGGTGCAGCTTGCCCGGAAACAGAATCTTTTGTCCCGCATCGTACCACTTTTCATGAGCGCCCCAAAACTCAACACCAAACTCGGGATCTGGCAACGATTTCAGTCCGAGAATTCGAGCTTTCTCGGACAGCCATTTTTTCTTCGCGGCAAGAATTTCGGGATTCTGATTACGCGCTTCTTCCAACACTTCCGCGAGTGACAATGTTGTCGGAGCCGTCTCCACATTGGTGATTTCTTCCTCGGCAAGCGGTAAGGCACTCGGACTCGCGGTAGCACCGGCATCTTGAGCCGCGAGCCACGAGGGCTGAATCATGAGGAGCGTCAGAAATGAAACAATTTTTCTCATACGGCAATTCTCCTACTGCGCTACGATTTGAGGGCCATGCTGCTCGCGCATTGCTGAATGGACTTTTGAAGCTCTTCCCGGACGCGCTTCAAATAAACCGCTGTTTGTCGCGGCGAAAGCGTTTTCTTAATCTCCAGAATATGATCGGCAGTTTTCTTCTCTAGCCCCACCTGCAGCCCCCCGATTTCCTCGATCTTCTTATAAATAGCCTCAGGATTGCTGTTCGTCTCCGAAAGCAAATTCATGAGAGCGGTCCGTTCCCGACAGACATTCATGCAGAGCATATCCACCTCTTTACGGAAAGAATCGTCCAGATCCGTAAGCGTCTTTTCCTGACCGGCACTTAAATTCAATCCTTCGTAAGAAGTTTTTTCCGTCATCATCATCATGCAGGTTTGCTTTCCACCCCAAAAACTCAGCAAAGTAATCCCCGAAATCACAACCGCCAGCGAAATTAAAATAATCGTTTTTTTCATTTCAAATCTCCTTGTCCGATTGTATTCAGATAAGCCCCCGCCACGGAAACGGAAGGAACACCTTTGATTTCATGAAATCCGGATAATGACCTCACTGCCGGAGGCGCATTTAACGCAGACACGATGCCGCTCACTCCCCCGATCATGAGGGCGATGAGAACAATTGCGGCGGCCTGCGAAAAACTGGGCACGGGAACCCACTCGAAAATTCCGATGGGATGCGGCGCGTTTTGACGCTCAGAAAGTTTTTGCCAAAAACGCCCTTCAAAACCGGATGAGGGCTCGATTTTTTCGGGAGCCGATTTCAGAATCAATTTGTCGAGATTGTCTTTTTCCATAACTTTAGCCTCTACATGGTGAAACGAACGGTTTACAGCAATCCCCCCAGCTTTTTTCGAAGCGCTTCTTTGGCGTGATAAATACGCCGCTCCACCGCTTTTTCGGTAATCCCCAGGACCGCCGCGATTTCCCGGTACGACATTTCCTCAAACTGATACAGTAATATCGGAGAACGAAATTTTTCGGGAAGGTTTGCGATTTCATTCTGAACCCGGGCTTTGATTTCGGTTTCTGTCAACACCTCGGTCGTATGCCGGATGGCGGAATCTTTAAAATCCTCGCGAACGTCGAGAGAATGCGGCGTGTATTTCCGTTTTCGGGATACATCAATCGCGGCATTGACCGCCACACGATAAAGCCAAGTGGTAAATTTAGCCTTCGGATCCGTCTTCACTTTACCTTCGTAAATTTTGATAAAAATCTCTTGAGCGATATCTTCGGCGGCTTCGCGGGACCTGGTAAATCGAAATGCTAAATTGATCAGGTTAGTTTTGTGACGGGAAAAAATTTCGTTAAACGCGGACTTGTCACCGCTTTGCACGCGCTCAATTAATTGCCAGTCGGAATCGGCAAATAAATTCATTCTCTCCCCAAAAGTTGGAGAAACGCTTTGGGCAAATAATTCAGAATATCCCCCGGAGTGAGGGACACTTCGTCAAAGTCTTTCACCGCAAGATCCGCGGCATATCCGTGAACAAAAGCGCCGAAACGCGCGGCATCGAACGCGTCAAGCTTCCGCGCGACAAAAGACGCGATAATACCGCACAAAATGTCGCCTGTTCCGCCCTTCGCCATGCCTGGGTTCCCCGTGGGATTGACGAACACGCGGCCGTCCTTGGCGGCAACAACGGTGCCCGCGCCTTTCAGCACGACCGTCAGTCCAAATTCTTTTGCAATCTGCCCAGCCGCACTCACGCGATCTTTTTCTTTGTCGGAAACTTTGATTTCAAAAAGACGCTTAAATTCACCTGGATGCGGAGTCAGAATGACAGGAACTTTTAAATCTTTGAGTTGATCATTGAAATCCTGAAACGCATTGAGGCCATCAGCATCAATCACCATCGGAATTTCGGATTCTTCGACGAGTTGGCGGATGAGCTGCTGTGTGTTTTCATTCTGAGACAGCCCAGGCCCCAGCGCAAAAACATCCTGATTTTTGAGATATTTTTTTATCGCGTCATAAGCTTTGGCAGCGAGCGAACCTTCGCTGGTTTCGGGAAGCGGTTTGACCATCACCTCTGGAATTTTCGCCAGGATCATGCCAGCGCATTCTTCTGGTGTACCGAGAGAAATAAGCCCAGCTCCGGAACGAAGCGCGCCGATACCGGCCAACAGTCCGGCTCCCACCAGTCCGCGGGAACCGGCTAAAATAAACACACGGCCAAAATCCCCCTTGTGCGCCGCTTTTTCTCTGGCAGGAAACGCCTTCTGAAATTCCTGAACTGTTTTGGCGAAATCGTTCATGAGGATTTCCGAATTAAAGGCTTCATTTCACTCACTGCACTCCGCAGCCCCGTAAACACGGCGCGGGAAACAATGCTGTGTCCAATATTTAACTCATCCAGATGAGGCACCTGGCAAACTGCTTGCACATTTTGATAATTCAATCCGTGCCCGGCGTTCACACCGAGTCCGAGCGAATGCGCCAAAACCGCCGCTTGTTTGAGCCGCACCAGTTCGCGCGCGCGGGCTTTTGAAGTTTGGGCGTGCGCGTATTCTCCGGTATGAAATTCCACATACTGAGCGCCTGATTGATACGCGGCTCGAACCTCTTTTTCACTCGGCGCGATAAAAAGACTGACGACAATGCCCCGCTTCGTGAGAACACTCACAGCCCGGCTGACCCGCTTCACTTCTTTGCTGACCGCAAGTCCGCCTTCAGTCGTCAGCTCCTGGCGTCGCTCGGGAACCAAGCAAACTTTTTCGGGGTTCACGTCGAGCGCAATCCGAACAATTTCAGGCGCCAGAGACATCTCCAGATTGAGAGGAACGCGAATCTTTTTGCTGATCGCAAAAACATCCTGATCCTGAATGTGGCGTCGGTCTTCACGTAAATGAATGGTGATACCATCCGCGCCGCCCTTGATTGCCTCCAGCGCGGCTTGAAGGATATCTGGCTCCGTGGCCCGGCGTACCTGGCGCAATGTCGCGACATGATCGATGTTCACACCCAGTTTAATCATAAATTCCCAAGGGAAGGTAGCGGCTACCTTCCCCTTCCC
>JACROU010000020.1 GCA_016214265.1 Candidatus Omnitrophota bacterium | reverse complement strand
GGTAACTACACGTTTAACGCCTCGGCGGTGACGACAGCAGATATCACGCCACGCGCCCTCACGATCTCGGCGAGCGGTGTGAATAAAGTTTATGACGGCACAGTGGCGGCTTCGGTGAATCTCGCGGACAACCGGATCGCGGGCGATCTGCTCTCGACGAGTTACACCTCAGCTAATTTCAGCGATAAAAATGTGGGCACTGCGAAAACGGTTTCGGTCTCCGGGATTTCACTCAGCGGAGTGGATGCGGGTAACTACACGTTTAACGCCTCGGCGGTGACGACGGCGGACATCACGCCACGCGCCCTCACGATTTCGGCGAGCGGTGTGAATAAGTACTATGATGGAACGACCACGGCAACTGTCCTGCTTTCAGATAATCGGATTGCGGGTGATGTTCTCACTGCAAGTTACACAAGTGCCAATTTTAGCGATGCGAATGTTGGCACAAATAAGACTGTTACGGTCTCCGGCATTTCTCTCTCTGGCACTGATTCCGGGAATTACACCTTTAACACCACGGCCGTGACAACAGCCGATATTTTGCCAGTTGGTGTGATGATTTCCGGAGCTGTTTACAGCGATTTGGGCGTGACTCTTCTAAGCGGTGCGATAGTGACACTGGTTATCAATGGAAATGTAATTGCATCCACTCCGTCACCAACAGACATCAACGGCGCATACAGTTTCTCCAGTGTGACACTATCGAACGGCGATAGAATCCTGGTTTACATCGATAATAATACGGTGAAAGCAAACACGGTGACAGTTGCAACGAGCAGTACCTCGGATATTGCCAATCTCAATCTTTATGGCGGATATCTGACCATCGGCAATGGAAACGCAACATTACCGATCGCGATTTTCGATCACGCACAGGCCAAAGGCGGTTTAACCGATCCAGATATTATCTATCACATCGCGAGTCTGACGACCGATCCGGGATTTGGAATCTTTGTGAAAGCGAATTTTACGGCGGGAAGCATCGTCAACACAGAGAATCTAATTATCGACGCAACCGGAACGGTGAATGGATCAACCGATACGTACAACATTTCTGGCGATTGGACAAATCAAGGAATCTGGAATGCCGGCTCCTCGACAGTGAATTTTACAAAAGCATCTGGAACTCAAACTGTGACAAGCGGCGGTTCAGCATTTACCAATGTTAATCATTCGGGATTAGGAACGATGCAACTCATAGATGCTATGACAGTTACAGCAACGTTATTGAATGTCGGAATTCTTGATCTCAACAATCAAAATTGGACAATGACAGGCGCAACACTTTCCAACACCGGAAATATTTTGGTGCGCGGCGCGGGAAATATCTCGCTGGCTGCCAACGACACGGATTCGGGAACATGGACTTATACTCAATCCCTCCTGGTTAAAGATTTTGGCGCTGTCGATTATTACAATTTGGTTTTAGATGGCGTGGGCCAAACGTTCACAACCTCCAGCGCACTTGTGATGAATGGATCTATGATTTCAACAGCGGGTAGTGTTTATGCTCCGGCTGCTAACACGACATCAATCGGGGCGATGACGCTTGGAGGTCCAGTTTTGCCGAGCGCTTCGATAGAATTTGCCTCCTCCACTTTCGCTTTGAACGCTTCCATGAATGCGGGAACGTTTAATCCGACGGTTAGCGCAAACAATATGACAATTGCCGGAACGATTATAGGCAACGTTGTAACATTAAGACCCGTTAGCTCAGGTCAATTCATTCAACTCGGCGGTGCGGATACAACCAGTACGCTAGGACTTATGGATGCGGAATTGGATATGATCACAGCCAATACACTTTCGATTGGTTCAGCAGTAAGCGGAAACATGTCCGTCATTTCAGCAATCAGTCCGGCCGGAACGAATAATCTGATACTGACAACCGGTTTCAGTTTTAACATCACCGCGTCGGGTTCTATCATGGAACCTTCGATGCAGATTTTCACTGGCCAGGCAAATGCTGGCAGTACAAACTTGTTTATCGGTTCATTATTCGGTACCGTTTCTTTATTGGGCGGAAGTGGAAATGATGTATTCACCTTCACACAAATGCCTACCGGAACACTTAATGGTAACGGCGGCATAAATATTCTGAGAGGTCCCAATATTATGACTAACTGGACGATCACTAGTTTGAATGCAGGAAGGATTTCTAATTCAGGTGGTTTAGTCACATTCATGAATATTCAAAGCTTGCGTGGCGGGATCGATAAAGATATTTACAAGTTTAATCCTGGGGGAACTATTTCAGGAAATATCGCGGATTCGGGAGGCAAAAACAGACTTAAGTTTGATGTCGTTGTAACTCTCACTGGTTCCGATGTCATTGGCTACAGCGGATTGGCAACACCCATTGCCGAAACTTTTAGCGGTATCAGCGAAATTGAAGGATTTGGTCCGGCTGATGTTGTGATCGGCGAGAACGTGGACAGCATCTGGAGTTTGGGAGTCGATCAAATTTATAGTGATGGTTCCGGTTTTGATCCTCTTCTTATCATTGGATTTGAGGTTTTACAGGGCGGATCCGCCAATGACAGGTTTGTGTTTGCTGATGGCGCGAGTTTAACGGGAGTGATAGATGGCGGTGGTGGCGTGAACACGATGGATTATTCGGCCTACACGACGCCAGTTACGCTGAATCTTGCATCCAGCACGGCGACTGCCGTTAACGGATTTAGCAATATCGGCAGTTTTATCGGGGGCAGCACAAGCGATTTTATCACTGCCCCGAATACAAATAACATTTGGCATCTGACAGGAATTGATTCGGGAGATGTCAACGGAATCTCTTATTCCATGATCGAAAATCTGACGGGCGGCACGGCGAGCGACACATTTATATTCAGCGATCAAATGGGAATTACCGGAATCCTTAACGGTGCCGGCGGCACGGATGTTCTGGATTACTCGGCGTACACAACACCGGTTACCGTGGATCTTGGCATGGGAACTGCGACAGGGATTGGTGGCGGCGTTTCGGGTGTGGAGCAAGTGACCGGAGTTCCCGGAACATTTGCGATTCCGGATGGCGGCGTTATTTTCTCAGTGAGTGGTGATTACTACTTTACGCAGATGCTCAATTATCCGGGACAAACTCTCAGGATTTTAGCAGGCGGGCACATCTTCGACGCTAACAGCGGCCTCGATGCAGTTGCTTTAAATCTGGTTTTGTCCGCCGGAACTGGAATCGGAACTTGCGACAATCCGATTGATAGCCAGGTCACAAATATTGCCGCCATTACATTGGCGGGCGGAATTAATATTCGTAATACCGGCCTTCTTAACATAGCAAATTCCAGCGAAGCGCCGAATGGCATGTATGCCGCTAGCGGCAATATTTCTATTATGAATATTGGCGCGTTGGCGGTTAATAAACCGGTGACGACTGATGCCGGGGGAATAAGATTGAACAGCAGAGGAGCGCTGGCGGTAAATGCGGATATCACTGCTTCCGGAGAAATTACTATGAAAGCAGGAGAAACAGATGATCCAGGAATTTATGCGGATAATTTAATTGTCGCCGCGAATGTAAAAATTGAATCAATGTCTAAAGAAATTGATTTACGCGCAGGTGATGATTTAATTACCGGACCCGGATCAATCGTGAAAGCCTATGGATCAGTCGGCATCCGCGCTGGAGTCAGCAATATGGATGATTACAGTTCTATTTCCTTGGATGGAGAAGTTACTTCTACGCACAGCTCAGTGAAAATCACAGCAAAAAGTCCGATTACCATTGGCGCTAGCGCTGTGATCACGGCAACAGGCGAAGTTCAGCTTTCTGCCGGAGAAGTGATTGATGCACCAATTTATCGAAACAGCCTGTATGTTTATGGAACTGTGCGTTCGCTGGCACACAACGTTCTGCTCCGTGCGGGAGACCATATCAATCTTGAAGCGGGATCATCTGTCGTTACAAACATTGGGGCTGTGTTGATAGAAGCCGGTCGGAGTGACAAAGATGGAGCAGGCGCGCTTTCTCAGAATGGCTCCGTCATTTCTGCGGGTGATGTGGTGATGAAATCGCTTAATAATATGACGCTTAGTGGTTTGGTGACCGCTGCAGGAACCGTGACCCTGAACAGTCGTACTGGAGCCGTGATTGACGGAAATGGTTCCGCTCTAAATATTCAAGCCAATAGTTTGTCAGTACGGGCGACGAATGGTATTGCGCTTAATACTTCGGTTTCGTTTGTATCAGCACGAAATGGTTCTTCCTCTAACACCGGAAGCGGCAATATCAGCATTTCAAATTATCTGACAAGTCAGGGAATGCTAAAAGTCAAAGAAGTCGACGGAATTTCAGGTATCAGAAATTATGCTGCCAAATCAGCCGGAAACGGCAATGTGGATATCAGCAATTCCAGCAAGTTGATGCTCTCAGCGCAGGTTTCTGCCAACGGCGATATCACAGCAACAGCGAGTGAGTGGGTTACGGCAGCTTCGGGAGATGATTTAATTGTTTCTACCGGAACCAAAGTGCAATCTTATTTCGGAAGCATTACTTTGCGTGCGGGTGATAATATTATTATTGAAAAAGGAGCCCAGGTGATTGCTTCCGGTGATATCACTCTAGATTCAGGATATGGAGATAATGATTCTTACGTTGAATCAGATATTATCAAAGGAAAAGTTACGGCTGGCGGCACCGTCACTCTGCAATAAACTAAACTCTGATAAACAATCACTTAATTAAAAAAACATAACTTATTTAAAATGAATGAGTTGCGATGCTAAACTTTATTTGAATTTCTGCACCCATGTGTTATCCTTCTTGGACTAAGATCTTTTGGAAAGGTTTCACCCGTTTCATGACCTACCGATTCACCAAATTTCTGAAATCAGCTGCGTTTGCTACGTTACTTGTTTTCACGACGCAAACGCTTCTTCAATCGGCGCCGATACCGGCGGTGTGTTCTGCTGCCCGGCAAAAAAAGAAAATTTCAGCTCCACTTTCTCTAAAATCACCAACTTCTAAAATCTCAATCAATCGCGGAAGAATCGAAGAACAGTTTTTATCCAAAAGCACACCGTTTGTTTATCTCGTCGAGGACGCGCATGACAGCCAGGATGCGCAGGAAAGCATTCGACAAATTTTAAAACAGCTGGTCGATAACGAAAAAGTATCATTGGTTTGCTTTGAGGGCGGGAGTGAAAAACTTGACCGTTCCTTTTACGATTTTGCCCGTGATCCTGCTAAAAACATCCGGATTTGGGACGAACTGTTTAAGCAAGGGCAAATCGGCGGTCTCGAGCGTTACGCGCTTGAAGCATCTGAATCGGTGAAATTTTCCGGCCTTGAAAATAAAAAAATCTATTTTGAAAATATTCATTCCATCCAGAAAATTTACCGCGAAAAAGAAAAAGTCGCCGGAGTTCTGAAGCAGATTGACGTTATTTTTGATGAGCTGGCCGGACGGAACATGACCGGGGAGGTCAAAAAAATCCGCGATTTAAGGAAATCTTTTGATAGCGGCCGGTTGAATTTGCTGCAATATGCCAGTGAATTGGTGCGCGGCAGTGAGCTGAGCCGTTCCGTTATTTCCAAACAGGAAGAATGGCCGCAATTGGCGCGTCTTCTGAAACTTCGTGAATTTGAGGTGAAATTAAAATCCGAAGACGAAGAAATTCAGAAAGAATTAGGAGAGGCTAAAAAGAAAACACCGGCAGATCTTAAGTTTATCTGGATTCCGGAACAGCACGAAAAAATAAAAGGGCATCTGCGCTGGTATTTCGAAAAAGCAGTCGACAAAGGAATAAATTTTAAAAAATATCCGCATCTTACCGACTGGGTCGGTTATCAGATTTTGCAGGACGAGCTATCGGCAAAAGATCTTTTCAGGGAGTTGGAACGCTATGAGGCAGATATGCTTTCGCAAACAACAATGTCTGAGCAGGCGAAAATATTTTTGAATCTGGATAGCAGTTATTCCCAGGTAAAAAAGTTGGTCTCGCTGGAGCTTTCGCGCAAAGAGTGGAATGAGATTAAGCAGAAAAATCTAAATCTTAAGCCGCTCGCCAAACAGCTCTGCGTGCTTTACAAAGAAACATTCAAACGAAAACCAAAAATCAATGTGTGGGATGCCCTCAAGCTAATCAAGCTGTTTGACACTGCAAAATCAAATTACCAAATTGTCGAACAGCGCGACACGATTCTGGCCAAACGTATTCAGGAAAGTCTGGAACAATCAAAGGCCCGAAAAATGGCCGTCATCACCGGCGGGTTTCATACGGATATGATCGCCGCATTTCTCAAAGGTCGGCAAATTGGTTATGCGGTGATCAGTCCCGTGATCAGCGATGTGAACCGGAAGTTAAATTACCGCGCGCTGGTCGATCCTGAACTCAGCCAAACTCGTCAGCCGGTGGTCAGCGCGTTTGGCAACGATGAGAAAATTATTCCATTTCAACAACGTTTGAAATTGGCTGAGCGAACCGTTGCAGAAAGTTTGCCGAGAGTCACAGATCTGAAAATAATTCCCAAGTCCGTTCCCGTTCCTTCCGCCGCCGCAAGTTTGGGTAAAAAGAAGAAAGAAGAGAAAAAAATAGAAAAGCGCCGTAGCAAAACTGCGATAACCCTGTTTCTGGCCGGCGGAATTCTTGCGGCCGGAAGTGTTGCTTACGCCGCTTGGCGTCTGATCCAGCCTTCGAAACCGGCCGCGGCTGTTGAGGTTCCGGGCCTTAGAGCGGCGCCGCTTCGGGAAGATCTAAAAAATTATCCCTTTGAATATGTGAAACGCAAAGCGATTCACGTGCCTTCCGATTTTCCACTGTTGATGATCCCGATGATTCATCAGGGAAAAGATCAGGAGGCAGTTCTTCGCGGGCAACTTCGGGATGTTTTGAAAACAAGCTCGAATGTTTTGTGGATTGAAGGCGGTGCCAATCCGAGTTATAGGGGCATAGTGACTCATCCGCAGATGAAAGCGTTGCTTGACATTCCGGAAATCAAATTGTCATTGGAAAATCCAATTACTCTGATTTCCGATATCTGCCAAATTCCTTATGTAAAAGAAAATCTTGAAAAAGCGCTGGAACATTACCGGAAAGACGGACGTTTTTTAACATTCGAGCTATTGAATCGAAAAGGGGCTCAGGCAAAATCGAAGCAGGAAAAAATTGAAATTATCCGGAAAACTTTTGACTCCGGTTTTGTCAGAGGTTTGATTGAAGAGGGAATTGAGACTGATGCGGCATTATTAATGCCGGAGGCCAGCGCATTTCCTGTTTGGCTTCTTTCTAGTGAACCGGATCGTTTAGCGGCTCTTGCCGACCTTCATTTATCTTTCAATGATGTGGAAGGAGCCTATTTTTATGAAGATTTGGTATTTCGTTTTTTTGTGGAGATGGTTTATTTGCGTGACCGGGAATTGTGGAAAGAGTTGAAGCGCATTCATGACAAAGAGGAGTTTCGTTCTTCGCGCATCGTGGTTCCAATCGGAAGATCGCATCTTGCCGATTTTAATTTATCACCCGGACAGATTTTGATACCGGCTGGGCTGCAAGCAATTCCGGACAACTCTGATCTGGATCGGTGTGTTAAAGCGGAACTGGAAGGAACTTGGGGTCCTGATTCAAGGCGGGCTTTTATCGAAAATTATTTGTTTGAGAATATTTTGACAGGACAGTCTGCTAGAACGACTCCGGACTCTGGCAAACTGTACCGCGCGGTGCAAGTGATTTTCGAGCGAATGGCCGCCAAGAAGATTACCTCCGGAGATTTGATTCGTGAATTGGGACTGCGGCTTCTCGAAGTTCGGAAATCCGATCCGAAATATAAAGTTTCCGGCAAAATGCCTTTCCCGCGCCCTTACATGCTGAAAATTTTGTACGAGAGAGGACTCATCACCGCGGAAGAAGTGCCCACTCTTGAAGGAAGAAGCCTTGGCGTAGAAGAATCAGAAATAGACAATTTCGATCACACAACTCTTAAATTTCCAACCGCCGAATCGATTAGTTCGAAACTTCGCAACTATCACCCAAAACTTTTCAGGAGAATTATTCAAAGATCAGAGGAAGTGGAAATTCCTCGGGAACTTATTTCACAGCTGAAACGTCAGGGATCTGCCTTCATCAATTTGAGAAAGGCGATTAACGACCGTGTCATCCGTTTATATGTGACGGATGATTCTACCGCGACGGGACTTTTTGGCATTCCGCGATATGAGGGCGCTGTTCTTGCGCGTGATACGGTTCCCGCTTATACCGATCCGGAAGACAAGCGCGGTGATCTGAGCATTTACGTCACGCGCGAATTTTATGAAATGATGTTGAAGGATTTGGCCCTTTTTGCTTTTGTGATTGATCATGAATTTTATGAAAAAATTACGATCCCAACGAAATCTCACGAAGATACCTGGAAAGAGCGTGGTTGGCTCGATTATTTTATCGATCCCGAAACGAAAATTAACGTATATCTGAAAGCCTGCATCGACCGGCTTGCATTTGAAGGTGACATTGAGGGGTTGGACCGTTTTCTGCCCGGCAATGACCGGAAAGGATTAGTTCATGAATATGCTGGGGGCAAACGGAGTGAAATTTTATCACGAGAGCAAGTATTTTTAACCATCAAGCCGGAGGATTTTGAGGACAAGAAGATTGACGCGTGGCGGGTCCGGCAGGCGATACAAGGCAAAGGTTTGAATGTGGAGATTCAGTCCGGCGCATTCAGCAATAATGATGAAATTTATGATGTCATTCTGAATCCGGAATATGTCAGGGACAAAAAATGTATTTTGTTCTTCAATCAAATCGACAGTGATCGGGAAGTTACAAAATTGTTGTTTGGCGTTGAATTGCTGAAAGACTGCAAAGCCGGAAGCATTACCGTGATTCTGCCCGCGAATACACCTGTTTGGCTTCGGGAATCTTTGAGTGTGTTCGCGAATATTACTTTTGTGGATACCCGGGACGCTCGAGACAGAAAAAAATTTGAAAAATTGTCTGTCCGTGCTGAAGCGGAAAAAAAGACCAAAACGCAAGTAGAAACTCCGGTTCTGGAACAATTTGAAAAAATACTGATCATGCCGAATGCCAAAAGATTCAAATGGAGCGGCATGGATAATCTGGCTTATGTCGATATCAAGAAAGGGAGCGGGAAGATCGTTCTTCCAAAGGAATTGAAGCGGGGCGGCCATTACCTTTTAGTTGCTTTACCGGACCGGCATACGCATGTGCTGAGGCTTCTCGGAGTTTTGTCGGCGCTGGCTCATCAGGGAATTCATCCCACGCTCTTTATTCCTTATTTAGGCTATTCCCGCCAGCATCGGGCTTATCCCATGCCGAAATATGGCCCCACCGCGATTAGTGCCAATAGTGCGCGGGCCATTTTGGAGGCGATCAGCCAGTTTTCAAACCGGATTTACGGGGTCAATCTGCATTTCACCAAGCAGCCCGGCGAAATGGACGTTGAGAAAGAATTTCCCGGACTCGGCCATTTTCTTCAAATCTGCAATTTGAATTTATTTCCCGAGCTGGTTCAATATTTCAAAGATCACAAACAATTAAATAACCCGGTTATTCTCGGCGCAGACAAAGGGGCGAAACTTTTTGCCGAGGAAGCGGCCCGAAGAACAAATATCGAGTATGGCGGGCATATGGACAAAGACAGAATTTCAGAGACGGATTCTTCGGTACAGAGGGATTCAAAACTGAAAATGAAAATGCCGGAAATTGATGTGACCGGCCGGGATATTATTTTGCTGGATGATTTGATCGCATCGGGCGGCACGATTGTTAGCGCGGTGCTTCTTCTAAAATCTCGCGGCGCCAAACGTATTTTTGTCGGCGCGGTGTACCGGGAGAAAAGCGTCGAAAGTTTTACAAACAAAAAATTTGTTCAGACGCAGATGATGGAATTGAAAAAGAATGGTCAATTAAGTGACGAACAAATAGCAAGTTTGAACGCCATGTTGGAATCGGCACCGTTGATTGACGGGGTGATGAGTACCAACATTCCATTGTCGCTTAATCCCGAAAATATTGTTTCACTCACAAAAATCCTCGATTTGGGAAGGTTGACGGCCGGAAATGATATTCCGCCCGACCCGCAAGCGGGTGCTCTGGCCACCGGCGCGAGTTTGGGATCGCAAAATCCGTTCGAGCCTCTTTTTACTTATTTTGACAAAGGAAAACTGGTGACGCAATTTTCAGACGGAATTTGGGTGACGTCGCTTTATGACGCGGCCGGACATTCTGTTTCGAAAAAAGCCGTGATTACGGGCAGTCATGAAAGAACCGAAGCCGTGAGAACTCATGTGTTGATTTCGAATTGGGCAGGAGTGCTTAAATATGGCGAAGACAAATCCAGATTTGAATTAGCTCTTGAATTTTTAGATCAACGCGCCGTGCAAAAATTTCATGATGAGGGATGGGGTGGGGGAAGTTATGAAAATAATCCGTTCAATTTTGATTATTTTAAAAAAGCCTCGTTTTTCGACGCGATAAAAATTTTATTAGCCAAGGCGGATAAAGAAAGCCGTGGTAAACCTCTGAATTTTCTTTTCAGCGAACGTGAGTTTTCTGAAGGGTCTCAAGTATCTCGTTTTTTAGAAGAAGCCGGGTATACAAAAGATGAAAAGCAAGCGGGAATGATTGTCGAAGCGGCGCGATTGGCACAAAAAAGAAAAATTTTTCTGCCGCCTGCTGAAGGTTCTAGTCTGGGGAAAAAACGTGAAGAATGGCGAGCTGGTTTGGGACAGGTCCGGAGTGAGGAGATTGAATTAGCGGGTGAAAAATATATTCTGAGGAAAGTTCCTGAAAATGCGAAATTGGGGATTAACATCAAGGATTTTTCACAGGAAAACGATATGGGTGATCAAAAAATAAACCTGCATCTTTTTGTTGCGCTTTACGAATTTGTGACTGATGTGCTCGAAAAATATTCGCGGGGTGATGAATCTCTTTTGCAACAACCGGCAGATGAGGCATTGAAAAAACAAATGCGCAATTGGCTTGATCCTTCAGATCCTCAAGGAGGCAAAATATGCGCCTTTTTGCCTGCCTTAATTGCCGCAGACCGGAGGCACTTTCTCAGGTCTTTTTTTGACAAAAAAGAAATCGATACAATTACGTCGATTCAAACTAAAGCTCCCGGATNNNNTAACTCCGGATCAGACGATATTGCTTCATGTTGTTTTTGAGTTCATGGTTCATTTCATGCGAATAATTTTGGACCGGGATTTTTTGAGAGAAATGCAAGAGACTTTTAACAAGGAGCGGGCCCGTTGGCAAACAAAAGAAGTCAAAAAATGTATGATTCCACTTCAATTTCGTGCTTTGTTTACCTTGTTCGATAGATCCTGTGCCGGAGAGTTTCGCAGTGAAGATGAGATCAAACCTTTGATCTCGATACTGTCTGAACTCAATGTGCCTGTAATACGAGAACGATCTGATAAATGGGCGAAGGACTCGAGGCTATGGCTTCCCCACGTTGAGGGACGCCCGCGCTATTATTTGCTGACCGATATGCAGGATCAGGCTTACTTAAAAGTGTCCGAAGCTTTTCAGAAGGATATTTTTGATCCGGAATTTAAAGACAAGGTGGTTGTTGATATTAGTGAGGGAGGGGCTGTAGTCAGCGGAGTTGCGGCAACGCCATTCATGATTTTTTCAAATCGCGTAGAATCTGAAAAGATCGAGGATCTTGCCTCAAAAATTAAAACGATACCGGAATACAAAAAGTCGCATTTTTATACGCTTCCATCCGGTTATGTTACGTTTAAATATCATGGAAAAACGTATTTATTTGACAATGGTCATTTGGATACCGTTATCGGATTTATTCCAGCTCGTGCGACGTCATCGGGAAAAAATATTTTATTGATCGATCCCTGGTATCACAAAGAAGTTGCGGAAAACGCGGAATTCAAAAGATTGATTGCGGAACAAAAAATTGCTGTTTTCGATGTGGAGAAGAGCGAGGCTTATTTAAATCCGACCAATTTTGGCATTTTGCCAGACGGGAAATTCCTTTTTAACTTTGCGCCAAAGACTATCAAGAAATTAAATCTGAAAGAAGAAGCTTATGTGAGTCTGGCGAATGAGAATGATGCCATGAAGTTGATGCCGATTTTGGGAGGTTCTGTGGGATGCTTGATGGGACTTGAGGAAATAATGGCTAAGTCGGTATCTCCATCAGTAAAGATCAAGGTTAAGAAAATCGTGATTTCCGAAATGCTTCGTGGCATGAAAGGCATAACTCAGGCGCTGATCGATGAAATTTATCAGAAAGCCCAAAGTTTCGAGGGTGGATTTTTGAGCGATTCGGATCTGCAACGGTTTATTGAGAGAGAATATGACGCATTCAGAAAATCATTAGAAAATACTTCGGGAAAAAGTCTGGGTGCCAGCGATACGGTTTCTCTGGATGCCGTGATGATGGTGATGGATGCTTGCGGCGGAATTGCGGGTTTTTATTTGAAAGACGAAGCGCCGGCAATTTATCACTCATTGATTTCGCGATTTGCTTCAACGGAGAAACTTGCTGCGCCGTCGCTTGTGATTACCGGTCCCGTTTCAGCGCAGGCTTTGCTGCTTCAAATCAAAGAACACAAAACGGTGATTGCTTATTACGAGAATGAAGCGTTCAAAAAAGAATTCCAGCGTCAGGCGGAGGCGATGAAGGTGAAGGGCGAAATTCTTCAGGAAGAATTGAATCGATACGGCTATTTTGCATATCTTCCTAAATTAAATCTGACCCGGGCGGAATTTGTGCGGCAGGTGCTCAAGAATGTGAAGCTCGATTATGACGGCGTTGGCCGGCGCAGTCTGGGCCGCATCGCGTCGGAATCAAGAATCCGCAATTTTATGAGCCGCGTGGTGTGGGAGGGCGATGAGACGTTGATTCGTGACGTCATTGAAAAACTTCCCGTCATCGTGGGACGACCGCTCAAGGTTGGTAGCCCGGGGCCTCAAGATCACACCGAGCGGGACATCGTCGTTCTCAAATTGGCGTCGCTTCTTTCTGAAAACCCCGAAGCCCTCGAGAAAAAAGGATTCCTCACGCTGGAAAATGGCATCTATGTGCCGACCGATCTTTTCTTTGACTTCCTCGCCAAGGCAATTCAAGACCACAACTTCGAAAAACTCACTGCCAGCATGGCGTAAGCTGTGGTAGGCTATTTGGCCTATGAATAGCCTTATCGCCGCATTTCAATTCCTTACGATTTTTCCTTTCTGCTCGAAAAAAGAGGCGGATGAAACTGCGTTTGCTCGCTCCGTTCGTTATTTCCCGATTGTGGGTATCGCGCTCGCGGCGATTTTGTCTCTCGCCTATCTTTTGATCCGGACAAAATTTTCGGATATGACCGGCTGTTTGATGGTCGTGACGCTCCTCGTGATGTTGACGAAGGGCCTGCACCTCGACGGGCTTTCCGACAGTTTTGATGCGCTTCTTTCCGGCCGTTCGCGGGAAGACATGCTCGCCATCATGAAGGATCACCATTCCGGAGCTCTTGGAACCGCCGCACTTGTTTTGGTTCTTCTCCTCAAAGTTTTTTTGCTTAGTGAAATTTTTGAATTCTTGAAAATTCCGGCGCTTTTTCTGGCGTTAGCCGGAGCTCGAAGCGCAATGAGTCTTCTTCTTGGCAATCTGCCGTATTTGCGGGGAAGTGAGGGGCTCGGCTACGTCTTTCAGAAAGATTTATCGTCGAAAGACTGGATGATCGCCGTTGGCATCGGTGCGGTGGTTGCGGTCGCGGCGTTTCAGCTTGTCGGCATCGGAGTTTTTGTTCTGGGTCTCGCGACGATTTATGGTTTCGGACTTTATGTGAAGCATAAACTTGGTGGAATTACCGGCGATATTCTGGGTGCCGCCAATGAAATCGGTGAGCTCGCGTTCCTCTTCTGGCTCCGCGTTTTTCTGAATTAATATGCCCGCGAAAACTCTGATGATTCAAGGAACGTCCTCGCACGCGGGGAAAAGTATTTTGACCACTGCATTCTGCCGCCTGTTTGCGCAAGAAGGTTTTCGCGTCGCGCCGTTTAAATCCCAAAACATGTCGCTCAATTCGTTCGTCACGGCGAACGGGGAAGAAATCGCCGTCGCTCAGGCCGTCCAGGCCGAGGCGGCTGGCGTGGATCACGAAGTTGAGATGAATCCGATTCTCCTCAAGCCCACCGAAGATTGCGCCGCGCAGGTGATTGTGATGGGCCGGCCCGTCCGGTCGATGGATGTTTTTGATTACGACGAGTACAAAGAATTTGCTTGGAACGCGGTCGTGAAATCTTACGATTCGCTGGCCGCGCGTTATGAGGTGATCGTGATCGAGGGTGCCGGAAGTCCCGTCGAGATGAATTTGAAAGACCGCGATATTGTGAACATGAAAATCGCCGAGTTGGCCGAGGCACCGGTGATTATCGTCACTGATATTGACCGCGGCGGGGTGATCGCCTCGCTCGTCGGCACGATGGAATTGCTCGAACCCGCGGAGCGCGATCGCGTGATCGGATTTGTGATCAATAAATTTCGCGGCGAGCGAAAATTGCTCGATTCTGCTTTGGAATATATCGAGAAAAAAACCGGAAAGCCCGTTCTGGGCGTCATTCCGTTTCTGCATCATCTGAGAGTTTTGTCCGAAGATTCTGTTTCCTTGGAGAGTCCGAGCTCCATCAATCAATCAGCGACAACAAAAGTTGCCGTGGTGATGCTGCCCCACATGTCGAATTTTACGGATTTCGCGCCGCTGGAGCTGGAGCCGGAAGTTTCCTTTAAATATCTGACACGGCCCGAGGAACTCGATGATCAGGATCTGGTGATTATTCCCGGATCCAAAAATACGATTTCCGACATGGCTTATCTCTGGAAGTCGGGATTCGCCGCGAAACTAAAGTCGCTTGCCGGGCGAACGATGCTCTTGGGGATTTGCGGCGGCTACCAAATGCTGGGCCGCGAGATTCTCGATCCGGATCAGGTGGAGTCGGATCAAGGATCGATCGAGGGGCTCGGACTTATCGACGCGGTGACGGTGCTCAAACAGGAAAAACGAACGATGCGTGTTGAAGCGACGGCGTTATCCGATGTGGCTTTTTTTCGGAAAGGGGAGGTTTATTCCGGTTTCGAAATTCACATGGGCAAAACCACGTTGGCGGAAGGGTACGCGCCGCTATTTCAGCTGGATGGTTCGGAAGGGGCGGATGGCGTGATCGCGTCAGGCGGAAAAATCCTTGGCACCTATCTCCACGGTCTATTCGATAACGACCCGCTTCGCCGGGATTTAATCGGCAGTTCCAAAACCATTCAGAATTTTCAGGAAATGAAATCCCTCGAATACGACCGCCTCGCCCAGGTGCTTCGGGACAACCTCAACCTTCCATTAATCAAAGAGAAGATGGGAATGTTGGTAGCAAGTCAAGATGTCCCCTTTTTGTAGCAAATGAATTGTCCCCTTTTGGTTTGAGGGACAAGTATCACGGGACCCCATGGGGTCCTGTGAATTTTCGAATTTTTCCAGATTTTT
>JACROU010000075.1 GCA_016214265.1 Candidatus Omnitrophota bacterium | reverse complement strand
GCGACTGTAACCAATATTAAGATTTTGGCCAAGGAAATAGAAGATGAGGAAAGTGAAGAGGAGCGTCCCATCAACAAATTTGTTGTTCCGGCCGGGGTTGAGGTTTACGAGGTGGATGGGCCCCTCTTTTTTGGCGCCGCGAGTCAATTTGACGAAGTGGATCGGGCAATCGGAGAAAAACCGAAAGTGCGGATCTTGAGATTGCGAGATGTTCCGATTATCGATTCGACGGGAATGTACGCGTTGAAGAGTTTTTATCACAGGTGCAAAAATAGCCATATCCAACTTATTATCACAGGGCTTCATATCCAACCCCTCAACGAAATGATAAAATCAAATCTTTATGAGCTGATCGGCGAAGAAAATGTATTCTCAAACATGAAAGATGCTTTGAGCCGGGCCGAGGAGCTTGTTCGGAGTGTAAAGTCCTGATCTGTTTTTGAAAAGGAAGCAGTATTTATGCAGATTTCTGTCCGAGATATTATTCGATTTTTTCAGGTCGAAGAAAAAACAATTTATCACTGGATCGCCAAAAAGCAAATGCCTTGTGTGAAAGTCAACGAGCAGTACCGGTTTAATTATGTGGAGCTTTTGGAATGGGCACTGCAACATCGCATTACCTTGACGACGGATATTCTGTCTTTAAGCAAACAGGAACCAAGTGGAACCTGTATTTTTGCCGATGCGTTGAAAGTGGGTAGTGTTTATTACGACGTTCCGGGCAAGACTCGGGATGAAGTGTTAAAAAATATGATTGAGCTTTTGCCCTTTTCTGCTGAAATGAATAAAAATTCGCTTCTTGAAATGTTTCTGGCACGGGAAGCCATGGAATCAACTGCGGTAGGAGGCGGTATTGCTCTGCCTCATTTGCGCAATCCTGTGGTGCTTAACGTTGACGAGCCTTTTGTTGCTCTGTGTTTTTTACAAAATGCTGTTGATTTCAATGCTTATGACCGTAAACCTGTGTCGATTCTTTTTGTGTTGGTGAGTCCGTCAACCAAGATGCATCTTTTAATCTTATCGCGCCTTTCTTTTTGTTTGCAGGACTCAGGATTTCAAAAATTCTTACGAATGAAAGCGTCAAAAGAACAGATTGTAGCTGAGGCCATTGTGATTGAATCCCGGCTGGCTTTGCAGGGAAATGCCAGCGGCAAATAAACAGGGGTCCGCATCATGGAACTTTTTCTGTTAAGTTTGGGAATTCTTACAGCGTCAGGATTATTGGTTTTATTGCTGGGTTCTTTTAGAACGCTTTGCCATTGGATTTTTTCCGCATCGCTTACCCTCGCCTGTGGTTTAATTATTTTTGTCGCTTTCCTTTTTTTGCGTTCGGACGGTACCGCCAATTTCCGTGCTCCTTGGCCCGTTCCTTTTGGGGAGTTTAGTGTTGGTTTGGATCCGCTGAGCGCTTTTTTTCTCATAACAATTGCTTGTGTCGCATTGGCCTCGGGGATTTATGGCTGTGCTTATCTACACTCTTACCATGGAAAAAAGAATCTTGGCGTCCATTATTTCTTCTATCTTTGGCTGATCGCATCTCTCGTTTTAGTCGTGACGGCTAAAAATGCGATTCTTTTTTTGGTCGCATGGGAGTTCATGGCCATTTTTGCGTATTTTTTGTTGACCTTTTATGACGAAAAAAGATCGGTAAGAAGGGCGGGTCAGCTTTATCTTATCGCGACTCATTGCGGAACATTTTGCCTGTTCGTGATGTTTGCTCTGATGGGTAGCTCGGCAGGGTCCATGGATTTTGATCAAATGGCGCTGACTCATTATGGGCCTGTGCTGACGGCGGTTCTTTTTACCTTAGGTCTGATCGGATTCGGGGTAAAAGCAGGATTCTTTCCAGTTCATATCTGGCTCCCTCACGCGCACCCGGCGGCACCCAGTCATATTTCGGCGTTATTTTCAGGATTTCTGATCAAGACCGGCATTTACGGTCTGCTCAGGATTATTTTCATCATCAAAGACCTGCCTGCATGGAGCGGCCCGGTGGTGCTCGTGATCGGCGCAGTTTCCGGAGTCCTCGGCGTTTTGTATGCGCTCGGCCAGCACGAGATAAAGCGACTTCTCGCTTATCACAGCATCGAAAATATCGGTATTATCACGTTGGGAATCGGGATGGGGCTTTTGGGAAACGCCACTCATCATGAAACGATTGCGCTAATCGGGTATTCAGGAGCGCTGCTCCATGTTCTGAACCATGCGATTTTTAAATGCCTCCTGTTTTTAAGTGCCGGATCGGTGATTCGTTCGACCGGGACGGGTGACATTGACGAGATGGGAGGGCTTCTTAAATTTCTTCCTTTCACCGGGCATTTGTTTTTAATCGGTTCTTTATCAATTTGCGGGCTGCCGTTATTCAATGGATTTGTGAGTGAGTGGCTGGTTTTCCGCTCACTTTTTGACGGCGTCGTTCATCTCGATAAATTTGGCATTATTTTGGCGGTGATGTCTTTGGTTTCTTTGGCGCTGATCGGGGGGCTGGCGGCTATTTGTTTTGCAAAGGCGTTTGGTGTGATTTTTTTAGGACAAAACCGATCCCACGCAAACGGTGTTTATAAAGAAAATCCATGGATGATGTGGGTCCCGATGGCGTTTCTGGCCGTCATCTGCGTATGGATTGGATTGTTTCCGAAAACGATGGTTTCGTTTTCGTTGACAAGCGCCGCTTCCTTTATTTCAAAAGAAATTATACCTGCTGAAATGGACTCGCTGCTCCAGCCAATTTCATTCTTCACCAAAGTTTTTGGTGTGTTCTTTCTGGTTTTGAGTTTGCTGATTTTGTTGCGATTTTTCTTGATCAAACGATATCCCGTCAGGCTCATTGGCACATGGGCTTGCGGATACGAGTTGCTCGCACCGCGTATGCAATACACCGCGTCCTCATTTGCGGAACCCATCCTGCACCTTTTCAAGAGAGTGGTTTGCTTCAAGGTGCATCGATCGGAGATGCCGCTTACTGACTTTCCCAAAGAACTCGCGCTTTCCTCAAAGGTGGTGGATGCGCCGGAGCATTTTATTTTTAGTCCGATCCTTGTCTTATTGAAAAAAATTTCCAGGGTGATGCTCAAATTGCAAAGCGGTTACATCCCGCAATATCTTTTTTATATCCTTTTTGCCCTGGTTGCTTTGTTGCTTTGGAAATTTCCGTGGGGGAAATAAGTAAATGATACTGGTAGTTTCTGTTTTATTGCGTTTTGTCGCGTGTCTTTTGTTTTCCCCGTTTCTTTTGGGTGTGATTGGGAAGACGAAGGCTTTTTTTGCGGGAAAAAAGGGGCCGCCACTGTTACAGCCCTATTACGATATCGTAAAACTTCTTCAGAAAAGCGGTGTCTACAGCCTGACAACAACTTGGATTTTTCGGGCCGCGCCTTTGATTTCCATGTCGGCTGTTTTGATCGCGTCTTTTTTAATTCCATTTGGAGATTTTAAAGCGCCCGTTCAATTTTGGGGGGATGTGATCCTGTTTGCTTATTTGTTCGGTCTGGCCAGATTTTTTACGGTTCTGGCGGCGTTGGATACGGGATCGAGTTTTGAAGGCATGGGTGCCAATCGCGAGATTGTGTTTTCGTGCTTGTCGGAGGTGGTTCTTTTCCTTAATTTCACGGTATTGGTCGTGCTGTCAAAAAGTTTTTCTTTGTCGCAAATGATTGGGGATCGCTCCTGGGCTTCGTGGACCGCCGTTGGGCCGTCTTTAATCCTCGTCATCGTCAGTTATTTTATGATTCTTCTGGTCGAGAATTCGCGAATTCCCATTGATGACCCTGCGACTCATCTTGAACTCACGATGATTCACGAGGTGATGGTTTTGGATCACGGCGGGCCCGACTATGCTTTTATTTTACACGCGAGTGCCATCAAACTTTTTGTGCTGGGGAGTTTTTTTGTCACGCTTCTTATCCCGTTTCAATCGCATAGTCTGGTGATCAATGCAGCCATTTTTTTCGCGGGAATGACCGGGCTTGCCGTAGTAATTGGTATTGTAGAATCTGTGAGGGCCCGTCTGAGGATGAACCGGATTCCTTCTTTTATTACCGGTGCTTTTGTCCTGGCATTGTTCGGTTTGATTATCGCTCTGGCGAGGGCTTCATGATGACTTCGATATGGCTGGATATGGCGCTGGCGGTGATCGTGATTCTCGCGATCTGTCTTTTGGGAACCAGCCGGTTGGGTTCGATCGTGGCGCTGTTTGCCTTCCAATCCTCGATTTTGGCGGCCGTTCCATTTTTGCTGGGCGGCGAGATCGGGATCCATAAGCTTGTCATTACGATCGGGACTCTTTTAGTCAAAGTGATTTTTATCCCTTATATGCTTCTTTGGGCGGTCCGTCACGTATCGATTCGCCGGGACTCGCCCGGAATTTTAGGCGTGAGTACCAGTCTTTTGTTGGGCGGACTTTTGATCGCACTTTCTTTTTTTCTGTCATCGAAGCTCGTGTTGTCCGGAAAAACTTTTTCGGGTCTCTTGATTCCTTCTGCTTTCTCTACTCTGTTTATTGGATTTTTACTGTTGATCAGCCGGACCAAGGCCATCACCCAGGTCGTGGGATATCTGGTGATGGAAAACGGCATATTTCTTTTCGCACTTTTGTTGTTTGAGACAACGCCGCTTTTGGTGGAGCTTGGAATTTTTCTGGATATTTTCGTCGGCGTTTTTGTTATGGGAATTATCATGAACCATATCCAGAATGAATTTGATCACATGGATACATCGCAGCTCAAGTCACTGAAAGAATAAATTATGATTCTGCTAGTTTTGGGATTGCTTTTAGCAGGCGGGGGAGTGGAGCTGATTCTGCCCAAAAACGGATTGAGAAATATTCTTCTTATTTCAATCGCGCTGATTCATTTAATTTGTGTGGCAAGTTTCTGGTTCCATCTACCTTTGGATGCTATCAGCGGTTTTCTAGGGCTCGATTTATTCGGGCTCATTATTTTATCTATTTTAAGCCTGCTGTTTTTTGCGGTCTCCGTTTATTCGGCAGGGTACGTTGGCAATGAGAAGGGGCGTTCCAATCGTATTTTTACGGCGTGCCTTTTGTTTCTTTTTTTCTCCATGACACTGGTGACCGTGAGCCAGCATCTCGGCCTTTTTTGGGTGGCGGTGGCGTTTACCACTTTGATGAGCGCGCCCTTAATTAATTTCCATCACCGTCCGCAAGCGCTTGAAGCGACGTGGAAATATTTGGTGATTGGTTCTGTCGGGATTGCTCTTGCGCTTTTGGGCACTTTTTTCCTCGCTATTTCCGCTATCCAAATTAAGAGCTTGGTATTAAGTGAAGTGCTGAGCCATGCTGATTTGCTGTCGATTCCGTGGTTGAAAGTAGGCGTTATTTTTCTTGTCGTAGGTTACGGGACAAAAATGGGACTGGTACCCATGCATGGCTGGAAACCCGCCACTTATGGAGAGGCTCCCGGGCCTGTGGGAGCGCTCTTGGCCGGCGGTGTGACAAACTGTGCCTTTCTCGCGTTTTTAAGAATCAGTCAAGTGTGTCATGCGGCCAACCAGACGGAATTTTTGAGGCCTATTTTGCTGGCGCTTGGAATTTTGTCCATTGCCTGGGCTTCATTATCTATGTTGGGACAAGTTGATTTTAACCGTTTACTGGCCTATTCCAGTATCGAGCATATGGGAATTCTTATTTTGGGGCTCGGCCTTGGCGGAATCGGCATTTATGGAAGTCTGTTTCACGCGGTTAATAATGCGTTCTCAAAAGGATTGATTTTTTTGGTCTCGGGGAATCTTTTTCAACAATATCACACGAAGCGCATCCGGGATATCCAGGGAGTCTTGCGGGCTCTTCCATTCACAGGTGGGTTTTTAATTGTGTCGTTTCTGGCGGTGACGGGAATTCCTCCTTTCGGTACTTTTTTTAGCGAATTTATCATTTTAAAAGCGGCTTTGAACGATCACAATTATGGCATTGCTTTTTGCTACCTTTTATTTTTGTCCGTAGTTTTTATCGCGATGGCGTCTATTATTTTGAGAATGGCAAAAGGACTGCCTGAAGATGCGACCATGGAAAATCCTCAAAAGGAACCTTTGATCACAACGATTCCCGCTTTGTTTCTAGCGGCGATAGCGCTTCTATTAGGACTGTGCGTTCCTCCATTTTTGGATCACGTGCTGAGACAATCAAGTGCTCTGTTAGGGAGCTGACAAATAATATGCCGACTCGGAAATTGACCGTTCGAAATAATCAGAGGTGGGACTTGGATCGGGTTCCCGTGCTGGAAGAGGGAACGTTCAGAAAACGGATCCTTGAAGAAGCCGCTTCTGGTGCGAGGCTCGCTCATTTTTTTGGTTTTCTTGAGGCGGACGGAAGCGTGCGCGTTTTTGCCTTGCTGGGACAGGATGGCGAGTCCAAGCTTCATTTGTATTCTTTCAAAATTTCCCGCAGCGCGCCATTTTTTCAATCATTGACGCCGGAATTACCTCAAGCCCATTGGTTCGAGCGGGAAATTGCCGAGCAGTTTACGATTAAACCGGAGGGCCATCCCTGGCTGAAACCGCTGCGCGACCATAAAAATTACGGGGATGCCCGTTTTTTTAAAAGTGAGGGAGAAGAAATTCATGAAGTGGCAGTGGGGCCGGTTCACGCCGGTATTATTGAGCCGGGGCATTTCCGTTTTTCGTGTCATGGCGAAGAAATTTTGAATCTTGAAATCCAGCTGGGCTATCAGCACCGGGGCATTGAAAAAATGATGCAGGAAGTATCTTCCGACAGAAGGGTTTTGTTGGCTGAATCGATTGCGGGCGATACGGTTATTGGTCACGCTGTGGCCTACTGTAATACGATGGAATCTTTAGCCGCGTGTCACGTATTTCCCCGGGCTGAGGCGTTACGGGCTGTAGCGCTTGAACTTGAACGGCTATCCAATCACGCCGGCGATTTGGGTGCTTTGAGCGCTGATATCGGGTTCTTGCCGACAGCGGCCTATTTTGGAAGGTTGAGGGGCGAATTCTTGAATTTACTGATGGAACTCACAGGCAACCGGTACGGGAGAAGTTTTTGCCGGCCCGGCGGCGTGCTTTTCGATATGGATTCAACTATGACGGAAGATTTCCGCAAGCGATTGACAAAGGTAAAAGAGGAAATTCAGGAGGTCTCCACTTTTTTGTTTGCAGAGTCGTCGGTGATCGCGAGGTTTGAAAATGTAGGAATCGTTTCCTCTCGGATGGTGAAGCAATGGGGTTTTGTTGGTCCCGTGGCCCGCGCTTCCGGATGCGCCCAAGATGTCCGGATGGATTATCCGCACGGAATGTATCGTTTTCACCAGATTCCGATTTCGCTGGTAAACAACGGCGATGTTTATTC
>JACROU010000068.1 GCA_016214265.1 Candidatus Omnitrophota bacterium | reverse complement strand
TTTATTATAGCGTATTGTTGATCAATGATTTTCACAACCAACCCCTGATCATGAAAATAATAATGACCGCTTTTCAGAACAATTCTGCCATTCAAAAAGTTCATCGGCGGTGACCCAATAAAGCCAGCAACAAATTTGTTTATCGGATTCTCATAAAGCTCGATCGGAGCGGCAATTTGCTGAATCTCGGCATCCTTCATCACAACAATCCGGTCACCCATCGTCAACGCTTCAATTTGATCATGGGTCACGTAGATCATCGTAGTCTGAAGCCGGTTATGAAGTTTTTGCAGTTCCATTCTCATTTGAACGCGCAATTTCGCATCCAAATTACTGAGCGGCTCATCAAATAAAAAAACTTTCGGCTTGCGGACGATGGCGCGCCCCACCGCGACCCGCTGTCTCTGACCACCCGACAACGCTTTAGGTTTCCGGTCCAAATATTGGGCGATACCTAAAATATCCGCCGCCTCACGCACCCGCCGCTCAATTTCTTTGGGCGGGTAACGCCTCAATTTGAGTCCAAAGGAAAGATTGTCATAAACGGTCATGTGGGGATAAAGGGCGTAATTTTGAAACACCATGGCAATATCACGGTTTTTTGCGGGAACATCGTTAATCAGCTGATTGTCGATATAAATTTCGCCGCGAGATATCTCCTCAAGACCCGCAATCATTCGCAGCGTAGTTGATTTACCGCATCCGGAAGGACCAACGAAAACAACAAATTCTTTGTCTTTAATTTCCAAATTCACATCTTTAACTGCAATCACATTATTTTCGCTGTATATTTTTTCAACACCTTTCAGAACAACACTGGCCACAAGTAGCTCCTTGGTTAAGACAAGTATTTTAACAGGCGGGCTAACAAGCTTTTTAAATCTTGCCGTTCAACAACCATATCAATCAAACCATGTTCTAACAAAAATTCGGATGTCTGAAAATCTTTGGGTAATTTCTGACGAATAGTCTGTTCAATCACGCGGGGGCCCGCAAAACCAATCAATGCTTTCGGCTCAGCAATAATTACATCACCCAGCGCGGCAAAACTTGCCATCACGCCGCCCATCGTCGGATTGGTCAGAACTGAAATAAAAGGAAGACCGGCACGGTCAAGCCTGGCCAAAGCTGCTGAAGTTTTCGCCATTTGCATCAAACTAAGAGCACCTTCATACATCCTGGCGCCGCCGCCTGATCCAGAAACAATTATTAAAGGCAATTTTTTTTCAATCGCGTACTCAATAAGGCGCGTAATTTTTTCTCCTACCACAGAGCCCATCGATCCCATGATGAATCTAGAATCAGTAACACCCAACGCCACCTTGACTGAATTGAGCGTCCCATGCCCCACCAAACACGCCTCCTCCAAACCTGTTTTTTTCTGATCCTGACTTAATTTGTCGAGATAGGATTTAACGCCATGAAAACCAAGCGGATCTTTTGATTTCAGCGAGCGAGCAATTTCAGTAAACGATTTCTCATCCAAAACCTGGCGAAGCCGCTCCTGAGCACCAATGATAAAATGATAATCACATTTGGGACACACGTTCAGATTATCAATAAGATCTTTGTTAAAAATCACACTGCCACATTCACTGCATTTTGTCCAAAGTCCGGCAGGAATACTTTTCTTCCGCCGCCCAGCTGACTTCTTTACCGAATTTGGCTGAGAAAGTGCCGGCGCCCCCAACATCTTTTCCTGAGCTGGAGACGGTACATTCCCCGGCTGGACTGGGGGCTTTGGCTTATGCGGATTCTGAGATGGTTGTTCTGTGCTGGCTGTCATTAATTCGATAGCACTTTGATTGGTTGGTATTACGAGTTCGGTATCTGGATTTTCTTTCATAACTTAAGAATTCTGAATAGTTTGAAAATTATACAAGTGAAGCCCCGGAAGTCAAACAGTTTGAATTCCCTCTATTTGACTTAATGGATTAGGAGTGGTAGTTTATAGAAGGAAGCATTTATCGTGCCAAAACAGGATTAAGGTAATGGAACATCGACTCTCTCAAATACAGACTCAAAAGCTAACATTATCTCCGCAAATACGTCAGTATCTAAAATTACTTCAACTTCCTATTCAACAATTGGAATCAGTTCTCGAGCAGGAAATTAATGAAAATCCCGCGCTCGACGAAGTTTCTGATTCAATCGAGGATCAGCCCCTGCTTCAGGATGAAGCGGGCTCCACGCAAACCAACAAAGAAAACGAAACAAACGAAGATGTTTCTGAACTAGATTTCAAAGAAACTCTAAAAAAACTCGACGAACTCGATGAAAATTTTAAGGAGTCGATGTACACAGATTTTTCAAAAACACGAAACCACAATTCCGAGGAAGAGGAAGAAAAACGCAATTATCTACAATCACTGATCACCCAAGAAGAAAGCCTGAGTGATTACCTCCTGTTTCAAATGACTATGCTGGATTTATCGGAAGAGGATCAACGTCTGGCTGCTGAAATAATCGGCAATGTTAATGAAGACGGCTATTTAGCTGTCCCTCTTGAAGATATTGCTTCATCTTTGGGAAAAGTCCCGGAATCACTGCAAACAATTCTTGAAAAACTTCAAACACTTGAACCTCCTGGCGTATGCGCAAGAAACTTGTCTGAATGTCTTCTGCTTCAGTTAAAACGAAGGAAAGAAGATACACATCTTGCCCAAAATATTATTCAAAATCATTTGCCGCTTCTTGAAAAAAAAGATTTTCTCAAATTATCAAAAAAAACGAAGGCTTCAATTGATCGAGTGAAAGAGGCATGTCAGCTCATCGCACACTTGGATCCAAAGCCCGGAAGTATTTTCTATCGTGAGGAATCGATCACCGTCATTCCTGATGCCAATGTCTATCGGGATGATGATTTGGGAGAGCTTGTGATTGAAATGAACGATGAACCGCTTCCCCGGCTGCGCATTAATGCTCAATTCCGGAAAATGCTGAAAGATAAATCTCTGGATGCAAAAGCAAAAGAATTTGTGAAAAATAAAGTTGATTCAGCAATTTGGCTCATCCGCGCCTTGGACCAGCGACAGTCTACGTTGAAAGAAATCACAAAAAAAATTGTGGAATCGCAGCAAGAATTTTTTGACCGTGGATTTTCTTGCTTGAAACCGCTTCGTTTGAAGGACATTGGTGAAGCTCTAAGCATTCACGAATCTACCGTCTCGAGAGCCATTTCCGGTAAATACATCCGCACCCCCCAGGGTACAATTCCCTACAAAAGCTTTTTCTCATCGAAAATGGAAGGCGTTGAAGGACCGGAGTCACAGAAAAGCGTGATGGAAAAAATCAGGACGCTGGCTCAGAACGAAAATCCCGCCAAACCGTTGAGTGACGAAAAGCTTGTGGAACTTCTCAATGCGGATGGCCTCAAAATTGCGAGACGCACTGTTGCAAAATATAGAACTCTCTTAAAAATCCTGCCGTCTCATCTAAGAAAATATCACCGTTAGGAAGAAGGTATCGGACACCTGCTTCCTTTTACGATAAAATGGCACTGCCTAACTCAAAGGAATCATTATCGTTACGGCTGAACGCCCAAGTGATTTTGCCTTCCGAACCATTGCCGTCAATATCATGAAGCGCAGGGGTTAGTCGAAGCTTCATACCTTCTTGGGGAGTAACGCCAATCATCTGCCATGGAATCCGTGCTTCAAGCGCATAACCATCCGTCAGCATTTTCACAAAGGCGCGAACCTTCCCCTGCTTCACCGGATCATACCCCTGCGGCCAAAGCCACGACTTTAACTGTTTAGTCTCAGGATCAATGCTGAATCCGAATTGAAAATTATTCTTGTCTCCCCAGCGGAAACCATTTGCTTTTGGATTGATAAATAATTCAACAAGATCATCGTGATGAATTTCACTGTTTTTATGTCTTGAGATCACCTTATCATCGAGGACGCGGCAATAAAAATACAAGTGTAGGGAGTCCCACTGAAACGCGAATTCACCGCTCAAATCTTTGGAACCTTCAATATCGCCGTAATCAATAAAACGGCGTGAATCCAAATAGGTGACCGATGATTCCCTCCATTTTGAAAAATTGCCGTCAATCACCAAAGGCACCTTAGTTTTGATCGCTCTCACCAACGGTTGTTTGGGCAATTTCAAACTTTCATCTCCGGGATGAAAGCCAATCTCGGCAAGCGCCTTCTGTACAAATGGCAGTTTCATAAATCGCTTCCATACAAAACCCGTTCTATAATTTTCGATCATAATCATCATCGTGCCTTGGTCAATTCCAATAACGTAAGGAGACTTCCAATCCACATCAAAATTGAAAGCATCAGTAAAACCATAGCGTCCCCAAAGATTCGCTCGATATTTCTCGTACAGTTCTCTGGCGACATCGATAGAAAGTTTCGGCGTGAACACAATGGAACTAATCGCCGCAGTCGGCGCCACCGTTCCATCATGAACGGCCCCGCCTGGCTCAGCGCCGTAAGCTTTATAACCTCCGGGGCCATCCGAAGCCGTGAGTCCCCAAACATTTTCAGAATAGGTTTTGTATTTGTTTCTCTGATCCAAACAAAACTCCCGATTGGCAAGGGTCGCTACCGTGGAATTCTTAAAATAGTTGGCATTACCGTCTGTGATGCCACGGAAATCAATCCAGCAATGTGAATATTGATGAGTAAAAAGCGGCGGGCTGGCAATCAACACATATGGCCCATAAGACATAACCTTTCGGGTAATGGCTTTCCAAGAATGGGCAGAGATCGAATTTACAGGCGATGCGATTGCAAGAAAATACAGAATCATGCTTTCGTTGTAAGAGTTCCAGCGCATTGACAGAAATTGCCGCTCAGGCTTCCACGCCATCGCCAACGTCGTCCCACGATTCATCATCCATGGAAAATCAACACGTTCATAAATTTCGTTTGCGAGTTTTTCAATCTTGGTACCATGAAAATAATTTCCTGCGAAGAGGGCCCCAGCCAGAAAAAGAGCTGTGTCGATACTAGAGACTTCGCAACTCCAGGCACGCTGCCCCGCTTCCATATCAACAAAGTGATAAAAAAATCCATGCTCCTCGGCAACCCGATTCTTGAAAAATTCGAGCGTGATAAGAGCGCGATCATACGCTTGTTTTCGGGTAATCCATTTACGCTCTACCCCGATCGGCAATGCTGTCAAAGCGAAGCCGACAGAGGCAACACTGGCAATTTTATCACCACCCGCTCTAAAGTTATTGACCTTGTCGCGAACCAACCCATTGGCGGGATTAGCCTCTTGCCAGAAATAATTGAACGCTTTTTTTTCAATTAAATTCAACAGCTCGTCATCAGAAAAGTTTGAGGAAAATACTGGAACAGGAAAAAGCAGGCAGACGCAAACAGACACTAAAATAATTATCAAACTCTTCATTATTTCTCCAAAAAAAACAGCCCACGATCGGAATTGAACCGATGACCTGCGCATTACGAGGGCGCTGCTCTACCTCTGAGCTACGTGGGCTAGACTTTGTTTTCCGATACCAAACCCTTGTCCCCGTTGGACGTGGGCGTGGCTGGTTAA
>JACROU010000067.1 GCA_016214265.1 Candidatus Omnitrophota bacterium | reverse complement strand
CTCCTGAAGACTTTCGTCTCCAGGGATTTACGCCACTCTCTGCCCCATCGCCGGACCACCTTGATTATTTTTGGTCCCATTTCGATGCGCGCCTACAACATAATCACGAAACCACCCTTTAACGACTTCTGCTTCACCTTTTTGACAGAAGCCGACAGCCGATCAATTTCTTGATTCAGCCGCTGAAAGTAAAACCGCCGGTACCATCGCCAGAGAAAGGATGGATTCCTTCCGGTGAAAACCAGTAACTTCATTGGAATGAGCCACTTGTTGAACATGGTACTATCCCCCTGACTATTTATTTTTATTACATACTTACATCTTATAATTTATGTATTATTCCAATGCCATTGATCTGGCATTTTCGGTTCCAAGTGGAAAATTAGCTTGTGAATTCAATCCAGTCAAACGAATATTCTAACTTTCTTTATTACAGTCAATGACTGTATTTGAAAAAACACACCCTATGACCTATAATTTTGAAAGAAACTTGGGAGAGTGTCGTGAAGAGTGAGAGTAACTTCTTTGGCTGAAGCACCCAGAAAGGCTGGAAGAGAATGTATCTAGAAATCCAAAATGATCTCAAGGCAAGAATAGAATCTTCCAAAGGAGATCGCCCCCTTCAAAGAAGGCCGAATCTCGGAAAAGCTCTTAGGCAAATTCTCAGAAGAAGGAGAATTAAGACAAAAGACTTTGCCAAAATGTCGGGGATCATTGAAGGTACGCTCAATACCATGATGCATCATGGTGAAATCAATACTCGGGAAAACAAACTGCTGGCCATTGTTAAAGCACTCGACATGCCGCTTGAGGATTTTATCTGGATCGCCGAGGAAACAGCCCCGTATAATTTTTACTTGCTCGGGAAAAATGAAGTTCCCCTTCTTAAATATCCCACCCATGAAGTCGAGGTTTACTCTCCGCCTCAAATCAGTTCCCAAGATTTCATCTGGTGTCTCATCCGGCTCTATCCGGGTCAGAAAATTGAAAATCTTATCTTTAGAGGAATGGATTCGGTCATGGGGAAAGTGACGCATGGCTATCTCGATCTCACCTACGGTGAAAAATCACATCTCATTCATCCCAATCAATGCTTCCTCTTTGATCCGATGAAGACGCATTCATTCAAAAACATGGCTCCTCATGGAACCACAGATTTTTTTCTTCTTTTCCGATTCAAATCAACCTCGAGTTTTGAGATCAAAAAGGAAAGCACCGATTCGGCTCAAGTCCCCTTTTCCGTGACTCAATTTGTCAGGCAAGTGAGAAAAGAACTTTCGCTTGTCGCCGGAGACGAGTTACCCACTCCTTATTTATCTTATCTTTCTGGAATTGAGGTCGATGCCTTAAACCATCTTCAGTTTCGAGAAGGGAACAAGGAAATCCCTTTTGAAAAATTGGATCTTTTATCAAAAATAACACGTCAACCCCTTAAGACCCTCCTCCAGAAAACACAAAACCGTTATCCCGGCCGCATGAGAATCTATACGGAAGAAGATAAATTTATGATGGATCTTTCCTTGAGATATGGACTCACCTTTACGAATAATACGGGGATAGGTACCGGAGAAAAGATTTTTTCGATTGCAGAATTGTCTTTAAACGCCTGGAAGTTTGGGGAAATGAAAAAAGCGTGGCATTATACGGGGCCGGGATTTCTCGGTGTGAAAGTAAACGCAGGCATCCTCGGCGTCCAATACGGAGCCCAACCGCCGAAAACCCTTAAGTGGGGGGATTCTTTTTACTCGAATTCAGAGATGGGGATTACTCTTGAAAATATGATTCCTGTGGAAAAAGCAAATGAATTGGGTGAATCACCTGAAGTTTTTGCCACCGTCTTTTCAAGCCCGCCTCTTTTCTAGCGACAATCTTTATTGCTTCCTTATTTCTTTCTTGAACTCGCGGGAAAGTTCCCCAATTTTATCAAGATCAAAAGGTTTCTTAAAAAATCTTCCTTCCCCACAAATTTCATGGATACGTGAAATTACTTCATCGTCCCGCTGTGCCGTCATGGCATAGATAATCACTTTTTCATTTTTCTTTCTGATTTTCTCAATGAGCGAAAAACCATCTTCTCCAATTAACATCAGATCGACCAGCAAAAGGTGAGGTTTAAAAGCATTGAATTTTCTTAAAGCTTCCGGCACGCAGTGAGCTAAAGCGACATTAAATCCTTCCCTGTGAAACATCTCTCGAAGCACCCCGGTGACTCCTTCCTCGTCGTCAACGATGAGAAGGCGGGATCGGCTGCGACCCCCTCCTTCCTCCTCTTCAGTTTCAAGCACTTCATTAACGAGTGTTTCAAAAGCGCTGAAATTAAACGGTTTTGCTACCGCCGCCTGAATCAGTCCCAGTTTCTTAAAATGATCGATCTCCTCCTTGCATTCGGAATAATATCCGGTAATCACAATCACCTTAATGTCGCATTGCTTCTTCTTAATTTTCTTCAAAAGACTGAACCCGTCGAGTTCCGGCATCCTCACATCCAAAATGACCAATCGGGGTTTCACGGTTTCTAAAAGACCTAACGCTTCAAGGGGCTTCGTGGTTTTATAGACTTCAAAACCTCCAAATCGAAGCGTATCCTCTATCGCTTCAACAACCTCAATATCATCATCAATGATCAAAATAGGACCTTTTAAGTGACTCTCCATAATTTTTTAGTCCCCTCTCTCCTTCAACAAGCGTATCACTCTTTCATACATCACGTGTGGCTGAATTCCTGAAGGCTTGTGGGCATAATCATTCACGCCCAAGGCTAAAATAGCGTCTTTTAATTCCTTATCAACGATGCCCGTCATCGCGATAATCTTGGCCGCGGGACGAAGTTTTCTACAGGCTTTAATGACATCCTCCCCCATGTATTCATCAGAAAGCTTTAAATCCGTGATACATAAGTCAAAGGATTCACTCGCCAATATCCGAATGGCTTCTTCTCCTGTAAGCACCGTTTTCACTTCAAATTCTTCTTTTAATCTTTCTCTCAAGAATTCACAGATCCCCAACTCATCATCGACGATTAAGATCTTTTTCTTACTTTGGCGGCTTAACACATTTTTTCTCCAAGCGGTAATTTAATCACAAAGATCGTCCCTTCTTGTTTTGCGTCTTTAACAGCGATCTGGCCTTGGTGAATCGATTCGATGATATTTTTACAAATGTAAAGCCCTTGTCCTCTCGCATCTCGCTGGGTACCATTTGCTTTCGTTGAGAAATCTTGCTCCCAAATCCTATCTTTGATCGAGGGATGAATGCCATGGCCATTATCCGAAAATTCAATTCTTGCCATGGCGCTATTTTCCTTATCTTTTCTTGCACTGATCCAGATCCGTCCTTCTTTTCCGGGCTGGATCGCTTCGTAGGCATTCTTGATGAGATTGGTAAATACTTGAATCAATTGGCCGAGATGGCCCTTGATAATCAGATCAGGAGTTATTTTGTCTTCAATTCTGCAAGGTCGTCCTCCGGAGTCCTCATCAGGAGAAAATCCGATGGATTCCAAGCACTGTTTCCAAAGAAGTCTGAAATTGAGATGTCCCATTTCTTCACATTTTTCTTTCTGAAGATCCGTGAGTGTTTTTACCGCAATTTCAATTCGTCGGGCGTAGGAATAAACGGTTTGGCTTTTGTCTTCGATCCGTTTAAAAATCTCCTTAAAATTGAGGGCGATATCCGACTCATCCTTACCGAGCTTCCAGCTTTCAAAAATCATCTGCTTAAGTTCTCGAATATCTTCCTTCTGGATTTTCTCTATTCTGGCCAAAAGAATGGCGAGTGGATTATTGATTTCATGGCCCATAGCCATGGCAATTCCATCCAGAACCGCCTTTTTCTGGGCCAAGACAAGCCGTGTTTGTGTTTCTTGTAATTTCTGGTTCGCGCGTTCAAGTTCGAGATTGATCGTCTCAAGTTCCCTTTTCCTCGTGATCGCTTCATCATAAAGCCTTGCGTTTTGAACGGCCGCCTGAGATTGATGTGCAAGCGTCGCAAAGATATTGATATCCTCATTCGTGTAAGCCTCGTGAGACTTTTTCCTCCCCAAAACAAGAATATTCATGAGATCCACTCGATCTTGGCGGGTGGCAGAACCGATAAAAGTAGGAATCACAAGATCGGCTTTTAATTTCTCCAATCCCCTTTTCTTTCTCCAAAAATTTTGCGAGTGTGTCTTTAAGGGCGAGTCTCGGCCTCGTATCCTTTGACGGATAGCCGCGGCCGGCTTTCAGAACAAACGAGCGTGTTTCATCATCCCGAACAAAGACGGCGGCGTTCTGGATTTTTCCTCTGGATACAAGAAAGAGCACGATCAGTTTCGCTAATCGATCCAAACTCCTGATTTTCGAGATCCCGCGGCTTGCATCTTCAAGAAGTTTGTGATAATTAAATTTTTTCTGAAAAAGAAATCGATCGGTAAGATGCGCCAGTAATCTTTGCACCGGATCGTACAAAAACATGGCCAGGCACACACTCAAAACCGTAGCAAAAGTTCCGCTGAGCGGCACATAATCATTAATAGGACTCTGAATGAACGACGTCGTGACGGTCACAATCACCATCACAGAGGCAAAAAGACCCGTAAAAATAAGAGTTTTCTTTAGAATCACGTCAATATTCATCAGCCGGTATTTCAGGATCGCGTAGGCAAAGATGAGGCAAAAAGCAGTAATACCAAGGCTTCCGTAAGGAAAAGGAAACAAGACAAGATCATAGATCGGGAAAAAATTTGAGGATCCAAACACATATCCAATGATCGAACCCACGGAAAGATAAACAAGCTGCTTCTTCTTAAGGCCCTTACTTTGATAGGTGGATTGGAATAAAAAGAAAAGACCGAAGGTGGTATAGAAACCAAAGAGGAGGGTCAGAAAATTATATAAAGAACCGGGTTCCATAAAATTTAAGAATCCAAGTTTCGGTCTGACCGATTCTAATATCCAATCGGTGCCTAGAGACGAAAGAGCAAAGAAAAAAGAAAGGAAATAGCCGGCAAGGATAAGGATTTTTAAGTATTTCTTTTCGGGTTTCTCCAGAAATAAATAGAGAAAATGAACAAATAATACTGGGATCAAGAGCACGGTCATATGACCGATCCTGGCACAAGAAAGAGAGATGACGTAATTGGTGATGAGGCAATGCGAGGCCGACCAAAAGGCCCACCAGGAGATAGA
>JACROU010000065.1 GCA_016214265.1 Candidatus Omnitrophota bacterium | reverse complement strand
TATAGCGTTGGGGATCGACACTGCGATCATGTTCGATTATCTCGGCGACCGCGAACAAGCGATCGAAGAGGCTCGCGACATTATGCTCGTCGCGGAGCCGGGTTCACCCGAGTATGTCTATGCGACAAAACTAGTGGCTGAATGGGAAGGCGGGAAGCCATGAAACCTAAAACCTACATTGCTTTAATGTGCGTGATGAGTTTTCTCGTAGGTTTTGGGGGTGCCCCGAATTTGCATGCTCAAACGGACAATTATGAAGTTATCAATCAACAACAGCGGGTGAAATTGAAAGAGTTTATCAATCGCAGAAAAGCCATTTTACAGCAACCCGCTAGTCCCGAGCGCGATCTCCAACTCAAGCAAGAGATTCAAAGCCACATGGATGAAAACAAAAAATTGTCATTGCAAAAAGAGGCCGCGCGGCGAAAAACCGTTTCGGACCTCAAACAAAAATGGGACAAAGTGGAATCGGATTGGAAAAAAGAATGCGCGCGGCATGATGCGGAAATGAAAAAGATTGAGAAAACACCCGATGGGCCTGAACGCGCGGCGAAGATCGAGGCGGAGAAGGCCAGTCACCGGGCCAAGAGCAAAGAAATCGCGGTGGAGCGTAACGTCGTGCATGAGGGCGTGGTCGAGCAGGCCAATCGCGAGGTGGTGGGCGGCTCAAAAAATGTTAGCAACGCCGCCAAGCAGACGGCGGGAACTAAAGTTTCGGATCCCAATCATCGCGGCATGAACGGCGACTTTGACGCGGGCGGCGGTTACCGCACGACGGAGAAGATGGAAAAAATTCTCAACGAGATGGGAGTCAAGAACAGCGCAGGCGGACCCGTCAAAGTAAAAAATGGCGTGCTGGAAACATCTTCTGATTTCGGCATGACCGTCAATGCCGATGCGGCCGCGGATCGCATCGGAAGCGCGGGCCATCAAGCGCAGGTGAAGCAGGCCGCGGCTCATGGCGAGACTTATGTTTCAGAAACGGCCGGGGCGGTCAAGTCCCAAACCTTGAAGGACCATCTGGCCACACTCGATCACTCAAAAAAAGCAATGCATGGCTTGAATGAAAATCCGGAAGCGCTTGTGGGCGGCAGTCCGGAAGGACAGGCCATGGCGAAGGGTGCGTTGAAGGCGGCCGATCAGGCGAAGCTCGCTCCGGAAACCGTCGAGGCGATCGCGCGTCAGAACGGCATCAAGGATCCGAAAAATCTTATGGATAAACTGGCTGAGATTAAAGCAGGCAAATCCACAATCACAAATCCTGAAGAGGCCGCCAAATTGCAAAGTGCTGCGAAGGACATTCTGAGCGCTTCTGAAAAAGCGACCAAGGCGAAGGCAGACGCGGAAGTGAAGCAAACGGAAACGAAAATCGACGAACTTAAATCGAAGGGTCAAACACAAGAGGCGCAGAAACTGCGGGATGAATTGGCGGATTATCGCGCGAAGGCCGATGTATCGAAAAAAGAGCTCGCTCATCCCGAAAAGAGTCCTGTGACGAGCGGGCCGGAACCGACCAAGATCCGGTCCTCACCGGCCGCGCGCGGTGAATCTGCGCCGAGGACTGGCAGAACGGTATCGACGGAACCCGTGATGGGTGAACCGGAACTTAAAACCACCGGAGGCAGCAAGCTGATCTCGAAAGCAGGATTGGCTCTTGGCGTCTACGGAATTTATGAGGGATATCAGACCGCCAAAAAAGAAATGGAAGAAAAGAAACAGGGCGAGCCGAAATCCATACGAGAGTGGGTTTCCACGAAAGCCGAATTGACGGGCCGCACGCTTTGGCATGGTCTGGGATTTGGTACGATGGCGGAAATCGGCTGGAAAGCGGGGCAAGAATCCTTCGAGCAATACAAAAAAGATATCGCTTCCGGAAAAGTTTCGAAAGATTCCTGGGGTTCCTATATCTGGATGAAATCGCGGGCTGTGCTGGGCGGCTTGTATCAAGGCGCGAAAGCGATTTCCTACGACGCGGCCAAACAAACCGGCACCTCGTTGGGCGAGGCGGGCAAAGAAGGCACCGGGCTCGTGAAGGATCTTTCTCAATGGGCCAAAGGCGTTCGTAACGAAAAAAGAATTAATGAAGATCGGTCCAAAAAGGTTTATGACAAGCTCATTAAAGAGGGCGCTTCGCCCGTCGGTGCCCAGCGAGCGGCTGACGGTGTGAAGAATGGTGATTTCACGGAAGCCAAACGGTTGGCGAAAATTCTTGAAGGCAAACGCGCCGCAAAAAATCAGGCTATTAAAAAGGAAAAGGAATCGGAAAGCCCAGAGAAAGTTTCCACCGCGCGTGAACGCAAGAAAAAAGCGATCAAGAAAGAAGAGAAAAAAAAGACATCGGCTCCGAAGTCCGAAACCGATCACGAGCTCGAAATGCGCGGGATTGTTCTTGAAAAATTGCGCGCGAAAGGTTTGCCGACGGGAGATGCGTTGGTCGATCGTTTGGTGAGCATTCTTGAGAAAAGTGGCATGCCGGCTCTGGATGCCGCGATCAATGAAATGGCAGGGATGCAGGGTGTCTTTACCGGTTCGATGGCGGGCGAGGGCATTCTGCGGATTACTGTTCAAGGCGAAAAAGTGACAGGCAGTTTTTCGGGGACAGAGACGATTGAATTTACTAGCGGGAACCAAACGACTACGACCGACGCGGAAGAAATTCATGGGACGATCCAAGGGGATGTGGACCTCAGTTCGGGTTCTCTGGCGATGACCATGAACGGCACGTCGACACCCCTAAGCGGCGGCGGAGCGGCTACTCCGGTCTCAGCCAAATTCAGCGGTAGCTTCACGGGAAAAGGTTACAAGGGCTCCGTGACCGTGGGGACTGGCGAAACGGCTTCCTGGAGCATCTCGCGCGAAGGTTAAAAGACCCAGTGCTTTTTGTTTGTTCTTATCCCGTCTGTCCCCTAGAATGACCCCCCTTATGAGCCAATCCGTGGAACAAATAACAGAAATTAATCTCTCGGAAAAAATCAAAGAGTGCGGTTCGTTGCTGAACCTCCTGGCCGATCATCCCCAGCTGTGGGTGGAGCTTGAGGAAGAGGAACGAATTGCGCTGAGGAAGGCCGCGGGACGCATTACCCGGCCTGACGCGGAAGAGTTTTATCGGCGGAAGCAGGCCAGTAAGAAAAGTCGCCGTCAAAAACTCGTGAAGCAGGAGCGGAAGGTTCGGGCCGCGACGGGTATTCGCACGGCTCGCGAGGCGTCGATTTTTGAGGCGCCCAAACAACTCGCAGGCGTCGATCCGGGCGCTTTGATTGAGAATTTCGAGCTCAAATCTCCGCGGAATTGTTACGTCTGTCACGCCGATTTCACCAAACTCCATTTTTTCTACGATCAGATGTGCCAGAAATGCGCGGAGTTCAATTACAAGAAACGTTTTCAAACGGCGGATTTGTCGGGCCAAATTGCCTTAATTACGGGATCGCGCCTGAAGATCGGGTATCAGGCTACGCTGATGATGCTCCGGGCGGGCGCGCGCGTGATTGCGACGACGCGTTTTCCGAATGACTCGGCGATGCGGTACGCGCGCGAAAAAGATTTTGAATTGTGGAAAGACCGTCTTCACGTTTACGGATTGGATTTACGCCACACGCCGAGTGTCGAAATTTTTTGCCATTACATTCGCGAGCGATACGACCGTTTGGATATTTTGATCAACAATGCCGCGCAAACCGTCCGTCGTCCGCCCGGGTTTTACGCGCACTTGATCGCGAATGAAAAATTGTCCCTCACCGATCTTCCTCCTGAGACCCAGCAATTGCTCCGGCATTATGATGAATGCAAAAAAGAGCTGATTTCTTATTCCTCCGCGAATCTTCAACGCGAAGAGGCCCTGGCGGTGAGCTGGATTGGGAAAGCTCCTGGAGTTGGACTCCGGGCCTCCGCCGCTCTGTCTCAAATCCCGTACGCTTATGACAACGCCTTGAACACATCGGAGGTTTTTCCGGAAGGGAAGCTCGACGTTGATTTACAGCAAGTGGATTTACGCGAAACCAACAGCTGGCGTTTGCGCTTGGGCGAGATTGAAACTTCCGAAATGTTTGAGCTTCAGCTGGTGAACGCGATTGCGCCGTTTGTTTTATGCAATAAGCTGGAGCCCATGATGCGGCGTGACTTTACCGGAAAAAAACACATGGTTAATGTCAGCGCGATGGAAGGCAAGTTTCATCGATTTAAAAAAATCGATCGTCATCCTCACACCAACATGGCAAAGGCCGCGCTGAATATGCTGACGCATACGTCCGCCGGAAGTTTAGTGAAGGATGGTATTTATATGAACGCGGTGGATACGGGATGGGTGACCGATGAAGATCCCGCGCATCTTTCCGAGCAAAAACAGAAGATTCACGATTTTCAGCCCCCGCTGGATATCGTCGATGGCGCCGCACGTGTCTGCGATCCTTTTTTCGACGGCATCAATACGGGAAAGCATTGGTGTGGAAAATTCCTAAAAGATTATTTCCCTACGGATTGGTAAAATTAGCATGCCGGCATTACCTTAATGATGGTCTGCCGCAATTTGTCTAAAGTAAGAGGCTTGTTGACAAAAGCGTCTATCCCTTCAGGAAGTTTATTTAAATTAGATAAATCCAACGTCCCTGAGAAGAGAATAATTGGCTGTTGAGGAGCGATTTTTTTAATTTCAAGAGCTAGTTTATCTCCGGTCATGCCTGGCATTGCCTGATCGGTTATGACCAAACTAAACTCTCCAGCGCAAAATTTATTCAATCCTTCTATTCCGTTTGTTGCGATTTCAACCGTGTGTCCATCACGCTTAAGATATTCAACGATGACATTTCTTGCTAGGGCATCGTCATCCACAAATAAAACATGTAACGGGCGGGTTTGAGGAGGCTTTGTGTTTTTGGCAGTATTTTCCTGATCGATTTTTTGAACAGGAAGACTGATTGAAAAAGTGGTTCCATTACCCGCTTCGCTTTGAATATTGATTGTTCCATTATGTCGTTGAATAATTCCATAAACCATTGATAACCCCAACCCTGTACCCTGTTCTCCTTTCGTCGTAAAAAATGGTTCAAGGCAGCGCCGCCGTATGTCTTCAGTCATCCCTATTCCGTTATCTATTATTTCAAGCAGAACATGTTCATCGAGAGAATGAGTGCTGAGTTGGATCGTTCCTCCTTTAGGCAGCGCATCAATGGCATTAAAAATAAGATTTGTTAACACCTCGCGAAGTTCTGATTCGTTACCACCAACAGCCGGGATTTGCTCCAAGTCGGTTTGAATGTTGATTTCGCTGCCGTGAATCCTTGCCTGTGTTTTCCACTTGGGTTGTGTAAAAGCTACTGCTTCCAGAACGAGCTTATTAAGATCCACAGGATTTAAGTCCTCATTTTTTTCACGGGGCCGGGAAAATTTCCGTAACAGACTGACTGTTTTGGCGGCATCTTTGGCCGCAGTATTAATCGTCTTCAAGTTATTCATCATTTGGACAGTGTCACTTAAAATATCGGGTGCGGTTAGCATCAATTCGGTGTATCCCAAAATAGGAGATAAAGAATTGTTAAAATCATGGGCGATGCCGCCTGCCATTTCCCCCAGAGCGCGGAGCCGTTCTTGTTGAACTAGCTGATGCTGCGCCTGCTTTAATTCTGCAGTTCGTTCCTGCACCCGCAGTTCTAATTCATCAAACATTTTCTTCAGGGCTTCCTCGGCCTGTCTGCGCTTCACGTCTGTTCTGTTGATGATGCGGGCTGTCCACCAGACAAGGATAAAAAAAATGACAATCGTTGAAATTGCAAAAAGTGAAACTCCAAATTCAGTGGTATAAAATCCCGCAAACTCTCCCATGAGTCTTAATTCACCCAATATTAACGGGATAATAATAATTGCCGGCAGCAATCGTCTTGCCATGAAGCCGCCTGCGGTGTCACTGACAAATATTTTTGTGAATCCGTTTTCCGTCCGCATCGTTAGAACGCTGATAGAAAGCAGGCTGAACGCGATGGCCGTATTCAAAGCCATCGGAATATAGAGAGAAACCTTATAGAAAGTCTGAATGCGATAGCCATATCCGACAAGTGCGAGCAGAGAGATGAGAAACACGGAGATGACAAGCGACTGTGATAAATACTGGATTTTGTCATTTCTGTAGAGAGCAGATATTAAACTTAGTCCGATTAAAAGAAAGCAAAAAGCTGTATTGGGAGCCATGACATTGCCGGCTAGTTTTTCACGGAAGAGTATTTGATCAACTCTAAAACCAAAGGGGATCATATATTCAAAAAGCCGTAATAATCCTATTGTCATTGTGACGGAAGCAAGAACCCAGCCTAACCGATGGAAAATGCTATTGGATTCGCATGACAATAACAGCACCGATGTCCCGGAAATCACAAAAGCAATTGCTGTGAGCGGATTCATAGCCACAAGTTCAAGGGAAATTCTTTTTAGGGTTTCGTAGTTGATGGACCAGCCGACCAAAACCAGGATGCCGAGTAAAATAATGCAAAGGCTCAAAATTCTGGAAGCTGATTTAGCGCAGGACACCAAATGGCGGTTTGGTGATAGTGTTGTCATAACCAAAATCATCGGCCATATTACCCAGATATTAAGCCGGCGTTTTCAATTGTTTAACTTGTGAAATGTGGTAGGTTATCAGCTTCGCTGAGAAGCGTTTTAGTGAGAAAAAATGAAAAGAGGGCGGAGCAACTTACCGCATCAAAATGAAAAGAAAATTTAAACCCAGAGATTTTTTCCCCGGCTGGAGTCTTGTCGAATACCTGCTTCTTCGAGGTTTTGCGGCCCTTGTGAATGGTCTTCCTGTGACGGTATCTACCTGGATCGCCAGAAGTATGGGGGGATTTGTTTTTTTCTTGCTGCCCAAAAGGAAGCGGGTTGCTTTGGGAAATCTGACCATTGCTTACGGCGATTCATTGACGGTTCCGGAAAAAGAAAAAATTGCGCAGGAATCGGTGCGGAATTTTGCCACATCGCTCATGGAATTTTTCCGGATGCCCAGCATGATAGAAGAGGCGCAAAAACGTTTTGAGTTTGAAGGAACAGAGATTTTAGATCATGTTTTTGCGAAAGGCAAAGGCGCTATCCTGGTTATTTCTCATCTCGGATCTTGGGAATATTTGGGGTTTTTGCCGTACTTGAAGGGATATCCCTGTTCCGTCGTGGTTCGTGAAACGAGAAATCCTTACATTTATAAATGGATTCAACAGCTTAGAATGGAAACAAACCTGAATCCCATTCCCAAAAAAAGCGCGGTGCGCGGGATTCTTTCGGAGCTGAAGAAAAACCATCTGGTCGCGATTTTGATTGATCAATGGGCGGGTCGTGAGGGGGTTATCGTTGACTTGTTCAATAAACCTACTCGAACGACTTCGATTCCTGTGCGGTTAGCCAAACGGACCGGAGCGGCATTAGTGCCGGGATATTGTTTAAGGACAGCTCCCGGAAAGTACAAGATCATCATTCGGCCTGAAATTTCTGTCGAAGGAAATTCAGATTGGGAACAAGCAACCACTCAAAAACTGAATCGATCATTAGAGAAAGAAATCTTGGCTTATCCGCAGCAATGGATCTGGACGCATCAGAGGTGGAAGCATCTCTCCTGAATTCTCTACCCAATAATGACGTAAATAATAATCACTTGAGGAGAGGCGGCATGGCTAAAAAAGCTTTACTCGCTGTGTGTATTTTTTTATTTTTAGGAGCAGGAACTGTCGGAGCCGAGATTTCCTATGCCGGGTCTTCGACCATCGGAGAAAATATCATGCCCAAGGCCCGGCAAGTATTTGTTCAGGAGACAGGCGATAAATTTGATTCGATTGAAAATGTTGGATCCGGAAAGGGGTTGGACGCGTTGACAGAGGGCAGGGTTAATCTGACGGGGGTGTCTCGGCCCTTGTTTCCCGGAGAAAAAGCGCGGGGTTTTTATTATCAGATTATTGGCTATGATGCCATCGCTATTTTCGTGCACAAAAAAAATCCTGTGAGAAATCTTACAAAAGAGCAGGTTAAAAACATTTTCACGGGAAGAACGAAAAATTGGAAAGAAGTCGGCGGCAACGATGCCCCGATTGTTTGCATTACGGAAACCTGGGGAAATAAACGCGCGACCATGATCGAGTTTCAGAAGTTGGCTTTGGGCGGTCTTGACTATTGCCCGGACAGGAAGGAAGTGGATGAGCCCAAAGATCAGGTGGAGATGCTTGCTGCGGAGGAAAACGGCATTGTTTTTGCCAGCGCGGCTTTTTCGCGGCTGGAGATTAAAGCTGTTTCTATAAATAATATTGCCCCCTTAGCGGAAAATATTTTTTCGGGGGTTTATTTGTTTTCCCGGCCGCTTTTTCTAGTGACAAGAGGCTATCCTAAAGGCGACCTGAAACGTTTTTTCGATTTTATACTTTCCCAAAAAGGACAACAAATTGTTGCGGAACATTTTGTTCCGGTAAGAAGGGATATTCGTGAGGAAGGGGAATGATTTCACTAAATCTGAATGTTCGAAACAAGTTGTTAATACTGGTTATTGGAGCGGCGCTGGGTTTTATCTGCCTTATTGGCTCCGCTGTTTTTATGATCCAGAAATACGGGATCGGCGGCGCGGTTTATGATGAGCAAAAGAGGCATTATTTTGCGCTTGATAAAGTGATCACTCTGGAAAGAAAAATGTCCGAGATCAGACTCCTGGCTGTTGCTATGCTGCCGGTGAAAGAAAAAAATCGTTTGCATAACATGCAAAAAGAAATCGAAAATGAAGCAAATCTGATCGACGAAGATTTTGCGGAAGCATTTCGTCTTATCAAAGCTCTTCATGGTGGCAAAGAAGATAAAACAGAAATCCTCATCCCATTTTCTCTGGCGCAATCCGTTTGGAATATTTTTATCGAAAAGGTAACGACGGAATATATTCCCGTATTGCTTTCGGGGAATGTTTCGAGTCCGCATGAACTTGATATCAGCCAGCAGAAACAGGTAGAGGACCGTTTTGCGGAGCTGATTGATGTGTGTATCAATGCTGTTCGACTGCATATTGAGATGAGTGAACGGGAAACAATACAACATCTCCATCGAGTGATTTTTATTTTCATGTTAGCCAGTGTTCTTTTAGGCGGAGTCAGCATCATTGGCGGTTTGAGCATTGCCCGTTCCATTACAAATCCTTTGTCCCAATTGCTCAAAGCGGTGAATGTGTTGGGCGGTGGTAATTTATCCAGCCGCGTTGCCCTGATCTCGCAGGATGAATTTGGAAATCTGGGTTCCGGTTTTAATCACATGGCAGAGGCCCTTGAGAGGACCACCGTTTCGCGGGATCTCCTGGCGCGGGAAATTGAGGAAAGAAAACGATTGGAACGGGCTGTTATTCAGTCCGAGAAAATGGCGGCAGTGGGACAATTGGCCGGTGGCGTGGCGCATGAAATCAACAATCCCCTCGGGGTGATTCTGGGATTTGCTCAGGGATGTGTGAAAAGGGTTCCGCCTGGAGATGCACTGGAAATGCCGTTGAAATCGATTGAGCGTGAGGCGCAGCGATGCAAGAAACTGGTTCAGGATTTGCTGGCGTTTTCGCGAGCGGAGAAAATTACTGACACTGCATTTAATCTTAACGAGGCGGTTGAAGAAGCGATGTCTCTTATTAAGGCCGAGGGAAAAGTAAAGGATGTGGAAGTTCAGGAGGAATACGAGAACAATTTGCCGGCATGCCGGGGTAACAGGAATCAGATCCAACAAATCGTTGTGAATTTGTCGAATAACGCAATCGATGCGATGGCGACGGGCGGAAGCCTTATTGTGAGAACGAGAAAAGAGACCAAAGGAACGAAGACATGGTGTGAAATTCAGGTGCAGGACACGGGCAGCGGGATTCCTCCTGAAATTCAGGCGAAAATTTTCGATCCGTTTTTTACGACCAAAGAAGTGGGAAAAGGGACAGGTTTAGGGTTGAGTCTTGTTTACGAAATTGTGAAAAAACATGATGCCGAAATCCATTTTGAAACGCAGATGGGAAAAGGAACCACTTTTTTTGTCAAATTCCCTTGCCATGAGGAGCGTCCTTAATCAAGCATTTGTTCGCCTTCTGTGATGTCTGTTTTAGTCTGATATCACACTTCCCCGGATGATAAAAAGTTTTTTAGTTTTTCCCGACAAATAGCCGCAAGTTACCATTCTTACCGAAATTGTTATATCTATCGAATATGTTAAAGTTGTTTTAGGGGATGGAAAAAATGGACGAGTTTTTCACTACCTTCGAAGTTGCCAAGCTCTGTTATGTCTCTCCAGGGACAGTGATTCGCTGGATTCGTGAAGGAAAACTGCCGGCGGCGGTAACAGCAGGCGGTCACCGGCGTGTGAGATGGGAGGATCTTCTGGTTCTCCTGAATTCTATGAAAATGCCCATCCCCGATGAATTTATGACGGCCAAGAACACCAACGGAAGCAAAGGGATCAAAATGCTGATTGTGGATGACGAGATGTACATCCGCAAGATGATTCGATTTGTAATTGCCAATGATTTTCCTGAAATTGAGGTGGAAGAGGCAGTGGACGGATTCAGCGCCGGATGGAAGGCTTTTTCACACATGCCCGATCTCATTATTTTGGATATCAGACTGCCCGGAATGGATGGCTTTCGTATTTGTGAATTAATTCGAAAGATGCCTGAGTTGAAGCACACCAAAATCATCGCCATTACAGGTTTGCCAGAATCCGAAACGAAAGAAAAAATAATGAAACTAGGAGCGGATGATTATCTGGTGAAACCTTTTGATCTTGACGAGCTTAAAAACAAAATTGTCGAGCAGATTGGGGAAAGACTAGGAAGGAAAAACCGGAAGAATGCTGCCTGAATCAAAAAAAGATATTCATGTGTTGGTTGTTGATGATGAGGCGGGGATCAGGGATTTTCTGTCTATGGAATTGGCAGGTCAGGGTTATCAAATTTCGACTGCACATAATGGTACGGAAGCCATGGAAAAAATAAAGAAAGACCATTTCAGGCTTGTCATTTCGGACGTTCGGATGCCCAAGGTTGATGGCATTCAAGTTTTGGAAGCCATCAAAAAAATCGATCCCGACACCGAAGTTATCATGATGACGGCTTATGGAGATGTAGAGGTGGCGATCAAGGCCATGAAAAAAGGGGCCTACGATTTTGTTCAAAAACCATTCAATCTGGAAGAAATGGTGGCGCTGATCGAAAAAGCTCTGGAAAAAAGCGAGTTGAAAGCACACGTGGCTCTTTATGAGTCCAGCAAAGTCATTTTTTCAACTCTGAAGCTGGAAGCTGTTCTTGAAGTCATTATAGATATGATTAAAAAGACCATGCGCGCGGATGAGGGTTCGCTCATGCTTGTTGATAAAGAGAAAAAATTGTACATCGCGACTAGCCGCGGCATTGATGCTGAAATTGCGCGGCAAGTTCACCTGGCGATGGGGGAGAGGGTGGCGGGCCGAGCTGCTTCTGAGCGAAAACCGTTTCTACTTACGGGAGAGTTAAAAAATTATCCTGAGTTTGAAGGCGTGCAAAGCAATCCGCGGATTCATTCTTCTATAGTTTGTCCGCTGCTTTATGAAAATGAAGTACTGGGCGTGCTGAACATGAGCCGGACGGAAACCCAGGATGATTTCACCCATTCGGATTTGCGAATCGCCATGATTTTTACTTCATTGGTCTGTCAGGCCGTCAAAAATGCCCAGTTGTACCGCTCACTTGAGGAAAAAATAGAAGAAATCAATCATGCTCATCAACTTCTTAAGGATACCCAGCAGCAACTGATTGAATCGGAAAAACTTGCATCACTGGGGCGCCTGATGTCGGGTGTTGCGCACGAAATCAATAATCCCATGACGGCCGTGATGGGGTATACCCAGATGTTGATGGATTCAGGAATCGAGGGAGATGCCCGTGAAAATCTTTCGATCGTTCTTCAAGAAGCAAATCGGGTTCGAAAAATAGTGCATGATCTTCTTGTCTTTGCGCGCCATCAAAAACCCCAGCGGACGCAGGTTCATCTTGGAGAATTATTGAAGGAAGCACTGAATGTTTTAGCGTTGGAGTTAAAGGCTCGGGAGATTGAAGTTAGTTGTGAAAGTTTCGAGCCTCGTTTTCCACCAGTGGAAGCAGACCCCGGTCAGATTACCCAGGTGCTTTTGAACGTGTTATCGAATGCTTATCAGGCGCTTCAGCACGTTGAGGGTAAAAGAAAAATCGAAATTACGGCCTCGGTTGTTGAAGATAATAAAAGATTACGCGTGGTGATATCCGACAACGGTCCCGGAATTCCAAAAGAGAATTTAACCAGAATTTTCGAACCATTTTTTACCACCAAAGATGTGGGAAAAGGTACGGGCCTTGGTTTAAGTATTTGTTACGGAATTATGAAGGAGCATGGCGGGACTATTTGTGTGGAAAGCAAAACGGGAAAAGGCGCGACCTTTATTATTGAACTGCCCGTGTTTGAGCCTGGGGCTTCTTTGCCCGCCGGGAAGAAGCGGATTCTCATTGTCGAAGATCAACCCGCTATCGTAAGACTGATACAGAAAATTCTGGAGCCAAGAAATTATGAATTAGATAGTGCTTCAGACGGCATCACGGCTTTGGAAAAGATCCGCGCTAAACGTTATGATTTGATTCTCAGTGATTATCTAATTCCGCGGATGAGTGGCAAGGCTCTATTTAAAGAAGCCCAAAAATTGAATCCCGATCTTTCCGCCCATTTTCTTCTGATGACGGGTTCGGCTGTTTTTGGAGAGGACATCGCGGAATTCTTAAAAGAAAACAAGCTGGTTTGTCTGAACAAGCCATTTACGGCAGATAATTTGCTCGAGGCTATCGACAAAAAATTTCATGAAGGAAATACGCCATGAACAAAAGTGAAATGCGGCTTTTGATTGCGGATGACGAGACGGGCATGAGAGACCTCCTTTCTTTCGAGCTTAGTACTCAGGGGTATCAGGTGTCCACCGCAAAAAATGGATTTGAAGCACTTGAATGCGTTAAGAAAGAAAAATTTCATTTGATGATTACGGATGTGAAAATGCCGAAGATGGACGGCATTACGTTACTCGAGTCGGTCAAAAAAATTGATCCATATTTGGAAGTGGTTGTGCTAACGGCTTTTGGCGATGTGGAGACGGCGGTTAAAGCGATGAAAATAGGGGCCTATGATTTTCTTCTTAAACCATTCAATCTGGACGAAGTGTTTGTCCTGGTAGAACGGGCGCTGGAAAAAAACCTGCTGAGAGTGGAAAACGAAGAGCTGTCCCGAGAAATTATTCGCAGAAAAGAAGTGGAAGCGCAATTGGAAAAAGCCCGCGATGAAGCATTAAGCGCGTCCAAAGCCAAGTCGGAATTTTTGGCTATGATGAGTCACGAGATTCGTACGCCCATGAATGCTATTTTGGGGATGATCGAACTTCTGGCCGATACCCATATTACTTCAGAACAGAAAGAGTATGTGCAGATTTTAAGAAGGGCCGGAGAGAATTTGATTCATCTTATCAATGATATTCTGGATCTTTCAAAAGTGGAATCGGGGGCCCTAGAGTTGGATGAGACCGACTTCGATCTTGTGGATTTGGTGGAGAGGACGGGGGAGTTTCTGGCTGTCCGTGCTCATCAGAAAGGTATCGAACTGACCTGCAATATCGCGCCCGAAATTTCGGGAGTTTTTGTGGGCGATTCAACTCGCCTGCGGCAAATTCTCACAAATTTGATTGGCAATGCCATTAAGTTCACCGAAAAAGGGGAAGTGGTGGTTGAAGTGAAATCTCTTGAACACCCTCCTGAAAATCTTGATAAAAAACGTGAATTTATTTTTTCTGTCCGGGACACGGGTATCGGAATTCCGCCGGAGAAAATGGATGCTGTTTTTGATCCTTTCACCCAAGCGGATTGCTCCACGACCCGGCGCTATGGGGGAAGCGGTCTTGGATTGAGCATTTCAAAGAGACTGGTGGAGCTAATGGGAGGACGTATTTGGCTGGAAAGCAAGATTGGAGAAGGAACCAAAGTTTCTTTCACAATCGAGTGTAGTATCGGGCAAAAGTCGAAAGCCGTTAATCCGTCTGCTCTTCCGGTCAATCTTACGGGCGTTAGGGTTCTTGTGGTCGATGATAATGTGACCAATCGTTTTGTGTTAAGGGAGATGCTTACTAATTGGGGTGTTGAGGTTACCGAAGCGGAAGGTGGTAACCAGTGCATTGAAGAGCTGAAGACCAGTATCAGTGCGGGAAAACCTTTTCAGTTGCTTCTGCTGGATTGCCGGATGCCAGAGATGGACGGGTTTGATGTGGTGGAATATATTAAAAATGATCCCGTGCTTAAGAGCGTCATTATCCTTATGTTGACTTCAGATTGCCGCAGTGGTGATTTTGCTCGGTCACATCGTCTGGGCATAGCCCGTTATCTGATCAAGCCCATCAAACGAGCCGACCTCCGAAACGCGGTTATGGAAGTGCTGGCGCGCAGTATCGAGTTTGATGATAAGAAAACGGTTCCAAACCAACCAGTGGTAAGCCAAGGCCGTCCGCTAAATATTCTTCTGGTAGAAGATGATCCCGACGGGCAATTTCTGATGCGTTCATATTTCAAAAATACTTCTTATCGGGTGGATATTGCCAGTAATGGTCAAGAAGCGGTGAATAAGTTTAAATCGGATTGTTACGACCTTATTCTAATGGATATGCAAATGCCTATTTTGGATGGTTATCAAACAACCAGGGCGATTCGGGAATGGGAAATTGACAATCGGCAGGAGCCGGTTGTTATTATTGCGTTGACCGCCAATGTTGTGAAGGAAGATATTGCTAGAAGTCTCGAAGCGGGTTGTAACAGTTATCTGACAAAGCCGATCAAAAAGACCAGACTTCTGGAAGTTCTCGGAGAGCAGGAAAAGGAACTCCGGGTCAAAAAGGCTGCTTAGTTGCGTTCATGAAAAATTAAAATCGTGATAAAATAACTTTTATGGATATCAGCAGGATCATCCGAGATTTTCAATGTGTGCCGGCTCGACTTCGGAGAATGTTTTTTTCTTTTGCAGTAGCACATGTGTCCGGAGTGGTTCTCCTTACAATTTTTTTTCTGCTGATTTCCGCCGGTGTAAATCGCAATTTAACATTTGCCCAGACCAAGGCAGTTAATTTTTGTATTAGCTGTCATCAGGAAACGTGGAATGACGCGAAAACAAGCGCTCATTTCCAACATGGTGTTTATTGCCAGCATTGTCATGGAGGTGACGCTTCCCAGCCGGATCAGAAATTGGCCAAGGCCGCTGGTACGGGCTATTTGGGTATTCCGGACAAAAAACAGATCGTTTCAATTTGTGGGGATTGTCACAACAATATCGAGCAGATGAATTTTTACGGAATCCGTACGGATCAGTTGGCCCTTTATAAAACCAGCATGCACGGCAAGAAATTGTTTAAAGATGGCGATACCCATGTTGCTGTTTGTAGTGATTGTCATGGCTATCATGAAATTGGTTCCGTCAGAGATTCTAACAGCCCCATTTATCCCCTCAACATTCCGAAGACTTGCAATAAATGTCATGGCAACAAAACATTAATGGATTCTTACGGTCTTCCATCTGACACTTTTGAATTGTACAAAAATAGCGTTCATGGAAAAGCGCTTTTCGGGAAGAAAGATATTTCTGTCGCCCAGTGTGTCAGCTGTCACGGTGATCATGGGGCGGTGCCTCCGGGGGTCAAGAGTATTGGCGTTGTTTGCGGAAAATGTCATGTGAATGAACAAAAATACTTTATGGAAAGTGTTCATGCTGATTTGGCCGGCGAGAAAAAGTTTTCAGGCTGTGTTTCCTGCCATGGCAATCATGGTGTACAGCATATAACGTCAAATTATTACAAGGAAGCGTGTGTCAAATGTCATAACAAAACTTCTGATGCGGTCAAAGAAGGTAAAAAGATCTTTCAGTTATTGACTGGTTCTGAGGCCAGGGTGGCGACAGCCGAGAATTTGGTGAAGCAGGCGGGCATCAAAGGCGTGTTTGTGCAAGACGAAGTGGCTTTATTGAATGAGGCACGAACATCCATGATAGAAATGGGCCCGCTTCAGCACGCACTTTCAGTCGAGAAAATTTCCGAATTATATAAAAAAGTGTCCGAGCTGACTGCCGAGGGTTACTGCTGATGATAGCGCCTTTGCCGATGACTGTCTCGCCGCCCAGAATGGACGCGCCGGAATAGACTGTGACGTCATCCTCGAGGGTCGGGTGGCGTCTGACGCCACGAAGCTTTTGTCCTCCTCGTGTTGACAAAGCGCCAAGGGTCACGCCCTGATAAATTTTTACATGCCTTCCGATAACGGTTGTCTCGCCAATAACCACGCCGGTTCCGTGATCAATGAAAAAATACTCACCGATGATGGCTCCCGGGTGAATATCAATGCCGGTAAGACTGTGGGCGTATTCCGTCATGATGCGTGGTATCAAGGGAACTTCAAGAATATGAAGTTCATGCGCAAGCCGGTATACACTGATTGTAAAAAAACCTGGATATGAAAAAATAATTTCATCGGTACTTGCCGCGGCCGGATCGCCGTCAAAAGCGGCCTGAACGTCTTTGGCCAAAACAGCGCGAAGCTTCGGGATGGTTTTGAGGAAATCTTGGACTATGATTTCGGGGGTTGAGTGTGCTTTTTGATGCTTGAAGACGTTATCAATTTGCGCCACGAGACCGTCATGAATAGAAACCAGCAGTTCTCCGACGTGGAATGAAAGAGTTTTTGACGAAAGATTCTGTTTGCCAAAATAGCCGGGGAAGAGTAATTCCCGAAGCAGATGGATGACGGCGATGATCGCGTCCCGGTTGGGGAGTTCTCCCGCGTCGATATGTTTTATCTTCGGTTCAGCGGTATAACTTGTGGAAATCGCTTCAACAAGTTTCGCAAGACCGTTTTCAGGTTTTTGTCGCAATGTCGTAGATCCTTTTCTTTGGTGTTGACGTCAATTCTTAATGAAATGGCAGTTTTGTCAACGGATTTTATCAGTTCGAACTTCATTCCTCCCATTTTGCCCATGGTTTGTATCAGTGCTACATTTAATATGTCAGGATGGTTGCACGGAGGTGTGACATGAACGCCCGAACGGATTTTAGGCAAATTGGCATTGTCATTCTCGCCGCCGTCATTTTTTGCCTCAGTACTTCTGTCGCCGCGCAAGCTTACGATGAATCTTATGGGGAGGAAATTGACAACCATTTCAATCAGGGTTTAACGTATCTTCAGCAGAGCAATCCCGACGCTGCCATTGAAGAATTTAATATCGCCATTTCCATGGACCCGAATTTTGCCGAAGCCTTTTGCGAGCGCGGACGCGCGTACGCGGATAAAGGGTATCCCGATCGGGCGATCGCGGATTACAACAGGGCGATTGAACTAAATTCCGGTGATTATCTCAATTTTTATAATCGGGGAAATTCGTACGCGGATAAAGGCGAATATGATCGAGCCATTCATGATTACAATCACACGGTCGCGCTCAATCCTAATTATTCCAACGCCTTTCTTCAGCGGGGAATCGCTTATTACAAAAAGCAAAACTTGGAACAAGCGATTGCGGATTATGATACGGCGATTGCGATCGATTCCTCTAATTATGTTGCCTATTACGACCGAGCTCGGGTTTGTCAGGATAAAGAGGAATATGATCGGGCCATTTCCGATTACACGGAAGCGATTCGAATTAATCCCAATTATCAGAGCGCTTATCACAACCGGGGCATCGTATATTTCTTCCAGAAAAAATATGACGAGGCCATTTCCGATTTAAATTTTGTGATTCAAATGAATCCGAATGAAGCGAGAGCCTACAGTATCCGCGGTCAAGCGTATGCCGAAAAAAAAGAATATGATCGGGCCATTTCAGATTTGAATAAAGCCATTGAACTGAATCCTTATGATGCTGACAATTACGAGGATCGGGGGGGTGCTTATTACGACAAGGAGAATTATGACCAGGCTCTTTTAGATTACAATAAATCGATTGAACTCAATCCCAACGATGCTTTTGTTTACTTTCACCGGGGATGGATTTATTTCGACAAAAATAACTATGACCAGGCCATTTCAGATTTCAGTAAGGCGATTGAATTAAAACCTGATTTTGCCTCTGCTTTTTATGCTCGCTCGCAAGCTTATTACGAACAAAAAGAATACGCAAAAGCGTGGGAGGATTTGCATAAAGCCGAAGTGTACGACCGTAAAATAAAACCGGAATTTCTTCGCGATCTGAAAAAGGCTTCGGGAATGGAGGATCCCTATGCCCCCAAAACGGCGGAAGAGGGGCTCCGGAAAGGATTCGATTTGTACGATCAGGGAAATTACGATGAATCTATTTATTACTTCACCAAAGCGATTGAATTAAAACCGGATTATGCTGCGGCCTATGCCACCCGCGGTGTTGCTTACAGTCAAAAAGAGGATCATGACCGGGCGATTACGGATTACACCGAGTCGATCCGTTTAAATCCCAAGGATGGTTTGTCTCACCTCAATCGGGCGAAGGCGTATTATTCAAAACAACGGTATTTGGACGCGTGGGGGGATGTGCTCGAATCGCAGAAATTGGGACAGCCCGACGATCCTGAATTTCTGGAAAGTCTGAAGAAAGCCTCCGTGAAAGAAAATTAATTGTGTTTTCATTTTTTACCGCCTGTGTGATCGGCGTATCCAGCGTGAATGCTGCTGCTCAAAATTTTCCCGCGGATGTGGTAACCAAGGGAACGGACGGTGAATTTCAAGGAAAGATGTACATGCAGGACGGAAATGTCCGGATGGAGATGGCCGAGGCCGTGACGATTACGCGTCCTGACAAAAAAGTGGTTTGGGTGCTGATGCCTGCTCAACAAATGTATATGGAACAATCCATTACTTCCCGTGATTTTATCGTTTCCAAATCAGCCGGAAAATCAGGAGAAGTTGACAGAAAATTGCTTGGCACGGATATGGTTGGCGGCAAGACGATGAACAAATTTCAGGTAACTTATTCTGGTGAAGGTTCGACCATGATTGTTTACGAATGGATGGATTCGGGTTTTGACATGCCGGTAAAAATCGCTGCGATTGACGGCAGCTGGTCGATGGAATACAGAAATATCAAAATCGGTGCGCAGGCCCTCACATTTTCTGAAATACCGGCCGGATACCAAAAATTCGCGATGCCTGACATGGCAACGATGATGGCGGGGAATAATTGAGGTGACGGGGATTTGGATGTTAGACTTAAAGTGGAAGCATGGAGGCGCGTTATGAATACAAAAAGGATTTTTCCAGGTGTCTGCTTTGCGCTGATTTTGCTTTTTGGTCTGACGCCGCCCCCTTCTTTTGCCGCCACTGAAAATCAAAGTAAAGATGATGAGGTAATTCAATGTGAGATTAATAAAATCATCGTTATTTTCCCAGAAGCCAGATTGAATACCGTCTCAAAAAATAAAAGCAATAATCCCTTCGTCAATTTCTGGCGGAATTTAGCCGGCTCGCTGGGATTTAAGGATCAGGTTTGGGCGCATTCGGCCAATGCCGAAACTCAATTGTTTGTACGTGTGCCCAGCTTTATGAAAATTAATGCGGATATGGAACAAATTACTCTTAAATTCGATGAGGTTACTGAAGGGGCTGAAACCAACACCGTCATCATCAATTACATGATTGACGCCAACGATATTAGCAAATGGAAAGACGTGATCGGAATCCGTCTGGCGTCAGAAATTCCCGAAGTGGATGTTCAGGCGGATGTGGTTCGTTATCATAAAGAAGGCGGCGACGTGCAGCTTGTGAAAAGCCAGCAGGATTTCATTTCTGTTTCCACGACATCGATGTCGATTGCCGATGCGCGAATTGAAGAAAATCCCGGGAAAGTGGCGCGGGGTACTTTGTCGATTGCTTTTAAGGCCACTGCCAAGAAAAAAATTAATGTTCAGGAAATAAAACCCCACGTTATTACGACATTCTCGCCTGCTCTTTAAAAATAACAACCACCCTACTTTTTTTGCGGTTTGTTCGATTTTGATTTCTTTGCGTGTGGGGGTGGGCGGCGGAAATTTTTCGAGAAGCTGACTGACGGCCTCGTTGATTTTCCGATCCAGCGCTTCGGGCGTTGATTCGCTCACCACACGGACAGAAGTTCCGCGCCACACAAGTTTTTCACTTTGCCGGTCAATGATATCAATGATCAGCGTGCCTTCCGTGTAGTAGTAGGAATACGTTTGTGGTTGAAAATAGTAAGGCTCGGTCCATCCGTAATTGCCGATTGTTTGAAAACTCATTTTTTGCTGAAGTACGTTGTGGTAGGTCATCAAAAAGTCAGCGCTATTTTCCGGCACTTCGTGATAACCCCTGGCCGTCAATAGTCCAGACTCAGATCCGTAGTTTCGCATCCGGTTAAAGTGCAAATCAGGAAAAAGACGGTTAAGACATAAGAACAATTCTTCATAACTAAAGTATACTTGAGGGCATTATTTTTTGGCGGCTTCAAGACCTGCCACGAAACCGGATGCCCAGGCCCACGCCAGATTGAAACCTCCGCGCTTTCCATTCACATCCAGGATTTCGCCGGCCAAAAATAGTCCGGGACATTTTTGGGATTCCAGAGTCCGTTCGTTTACTTCATGATAATTAATACCGCCGGCGGTGAATTCCGCGTCATTCCAGCCACGTGTTCCAGCCACGTGAAATTTTTTATTTTTGACGATTGAGGCGATAGTTTTTGGATCGCGTATTTTCAAAATATCTGCGAGGACGTGGGAAAATTTGGGAGGAAGCAGGCCCATCAGCAATTTTTCTGCGGGAAATTTTCTTCGAAGCCGTGAGGATAGTTCTTTGACGAGTTCATCTTCGTGCATGAAAGGGATAAGATCGATCACGACCCAGGTGTCTTTCGATTTGTCGCGATGTATTGCGATCGAAAGTTCTTCGCTGGAGTCCAGAATCGCAAGTCCCGAGAGGCCGTAGTCGGTGAAGAGTAAATCTCCGCTGACAACGGGACCCGTCACACCATTGATTTGATAGCGCACCGATGCGGTAATTTTTTGGCCTGTCAAATGCTTGCACCACGGATCGTGAACGACGAGGGGAACGGTGCTTGGCACCGGCTCGACGAGTGTGTGTCCGAAAGCGAGGGCCAGAGAATAGGCGCTGCCGTCGGTGCCGCCAATCGGATACGATTTTCCGCCGGCACATAAAATTACGTTCCGGACGTTGATCGATTCAGATTTGGTATTGATCGAAAACCCACGGAGAATTTTTTTGATGTCCGTCACTTCGCAGTGATAACGCACTTCGACGCCCAGTCGCGCGAGTTCCAGCTCGAGCGCGTCCATCACCGAGGCGGATTGGTTGGTGATGGGGAAGACGCGGCCTTCTTTATCGGAAAAAAACCTGAGGCCCAGCTGTTTGAAAAAATTCAGGATGTCGATTCGCCCGAACCGGGCAAAAATGGATTCGACGATGGGCTTGGATTCGGGGTTATAGCAGGTGGTGTCGAGTCGGTCATTGGTGATATTACAGCGGCCGTTGCCGGCGATGCGGACCTTTTTGCCGAGTTTGGGCATTTTCTCACAAATCACGACCCGGGCTCCTTGCCGCGATGCGCTGATGGCCGCGACCATGCCCGCGCCTCCGCCGCCAATGACCGCCACATCGAAGTGTTCCTTAAGGTTTGTCATAAAAATGCATTTTAGGAGGTTTTCAAGCGTAGTCAACGTGGCACTTAGGTTCCAGGAACCTCGCCAAAAGGTATCCGGTACCTTTTGGTCTTGACAGTATTCTATTTATAGAATATACTATTATTGGAATATAGAGGGAGGGGGTCATGAAGACAAATCTTTCGATTGAAAAACTGAGTCAGGCGGCGAAGGTGCTCCGGTGTATTGCCCATCCGGACCGACTCCGGATTGTGGAGTGCCTGGAGCATAAGACCTTGTCCGTCAATCAGCTGATCGAAAAGCTGGGGCTGGACCAAGCCGTGGTGTCGAAGCATCTTTCGGTGCTGCGTCGCGGCGGCATTGTCTCAAGCAAGGTCGACAAAAATTTCCGGCGTTATGTAATTTCTTATCCGAATGTGTTGAATGTTCTTAATTGTATGCGAAAGCACGGAGGTAAATGATCATGAAAAAATGTGGAATTGTGGATTTTGAAGCGGCGCTCGGAAAATCATCCGAGTGCCAGCTTGTGGATGTGCGCGAACCGGCGGAATTTGAGTCGGAGCGAATCGAGGGCGTGCTGTCATTGCCATTATCAATGCTTAATGAAGGGACGGTGAAAATTCTCAAAAAAGAAAAACCGGTGTACCTCTTGTGCCGCAGCGGAAACCGCGCGTCTCAGGCCGCGGTCAAACTCGAAAAATTAGGATTTTCGGAAGTTCATGTGATGGAAGGGGGCCTGCAGGCGTGGATTGGCGCTGGTAAAACGGTGTGTTGTGGCACCAGCAACATTTGGAGTCTCGACCGTCAGGTTCGATTTGCCGCCGGACTTTTGGTGATGACGGGCGTCATTTTGGCTATTTTTGCACATCCCTTTTGGCTGGCCCTTTGCGCGTTTGTGGCAGCGGGACTGATGTTTTCTGGAATCACCGATACCTGCGGCATGGCGATGCTTTTGGCCAAAATGCCGTGGAATCAAAAAAAATCGTGAGGAATTTATGAAACTACTAATTGTTGGCGGTGTGGCGGGTGGCGCATCTTGTGCCGCCCGTGCCCGGCGAAATTCAGAAGAGGCGGAAATTATCCTGTTTGACCGCGGCCAATTTGTGTCGTTTGCGAATTGCGGTCTTCCGTATTTCGTCGGCAATGTGATTAAGGACGAGAACAAATTGCTGGTCGCCACGCCGGAATTATTCAAGGAGCGGTTCAATATTCAAGTCCGCCTTGAAAGCGACGTGCTGTCGATTGATCGAAAAAATAAAAAAATCGAAGTGAAGGATTTGAAATCGGGAGAAATTTATTGGGAATCCTATGATGCGCTGGTGCTTTCGCCCGGCGCTGCGCCGATTCGTCCACCGCTTCCCGGAATTGATTTCGCCGGAATATTTGCGCTCCGTACGATTCCTGACAGCCGCAATATCCGCCAATGGATTACCGAAAAGGACGCCAAAAACGCGGTGATTATCGGCGGCGGTTTTATCGGACTGGAAATGGCGGAGAATTTAGTGCATGCCGGTCTTCACGTTTCCATTCTGGAAATGCAGTCGCAGGTATTGCCTCCGTTCGATGCCGAGATGGTGAGTGAACTCCACGGGCATTTACGGGAAAAAGGGGTCAAATTATTTTTGGGAGATGCCCTGACGGGATTTGAATCCGGTGCCGACGGAAAAATTACGGTGCTGTCCAAACAGGGTTTGAAACTGAAAACCGATTTGGTGATTCTTTCCATCGGCGTGAAGCCCGAAACTCAACTGGCCAAAACAAGCGGTCTTGAGATCGGTGAGCGCGGCGGGATTCGCGTGAGTGAATTCATGAAAACGTCGGATCCAAACATTTGGGCGGTGGGTGATGCCGTGGAGAAATCGGATTTTCTCCTGCAGGAATGGACGACGGTTCCGCTGGCGGGTCCCGCGAACCGGCAGGGGCGCATCGCGGCGGATAATATTTTTGGTCACGGAGCGAAATTCAGGGGCATTCAGGCCACGGCCGTTTGCAAAGTGTTTAATCAGGTGGCGGCGATTACGGGGGCCAGCGAGAAAATTCTTCGCCGCGCCGGAAAGTCTTATGAAAAAGTCTATTTGCATCCAGGCCATCACGCGGCTTACTATCCCAACGCCAAGCCGATTCACTTGAAGCTTCTTTTTTCTCCGGAAGACGGAAAAGTGTTGGGTGCTCAGGCGATCGGCGAGGAAGGCGTTGAAAAGCGCATTGACGTGATTGCTATGGCGATTCAAATGAAGGCGACGGTGTTTGATTTGGAAGAGGCCGAGCTTTCATACGCGCCGCAGTTTGGCGCCGCAAAAGATCCGGTGAATGTTGCCGGTATGATCGCGTCCAATTCCCTG
>JACROU010000074.1 GCA_016214265.1 Candidatus Omnitrophota bacterium | reverse complement strand
TTGACTTTTTGTATCCGTCTTTTTTATTTGATGATCAAAAAGCAATTTCGTTTCATCGGGCGACAAATCAATTGTCGGTATAAAATTGCCCGGCTCTTTGAAATCGGTAAGCTTTTTAAATTCTCCTGTTTCTGTGTTGTATTTGAATACATTCTCTATCCAGATCCATTCCTTATCTGTTGGTTCATGGACAGTACCAAAAATATATTTTTCATCTTTTGAAAAGCATCGAATAATCCCACTGTGTTTAATTGTGATTTTTCTAATATTTTTTTTTGTCAAAAAATCTACGAGGTATTCCTCCATGATATTTTTACCAGTCACCGGATCTTTAATAGCAAGATCAGAAGGGCTCATCAATACTTTGCCATTCACCCATTTGCCTCCAGATCCTCTATGCCAGAATTTTTCCATTTTCCCGTTCTGATAAACACAAATACCATTACCTGACATGGATATTTTCGGATCTCTTTCAAATCCACCCCATTTAAAAAGAATTCTCCCCTGAAGAGGCTCTGACCTTACAGATTGCGTCTCACTATTGGCTTTTGAGCAGCTTGCGAAACCCATCATCATGATGATAAATAAAGATATCAAAATTCTTATTCGTCTCATAAATTCATCCTTTACCTAATATTCAGTTGATTCGCCAATTCCTGGGCAGACTTCGGCGTTCCTTTCCCGCTCAATATAATTTTCATAATCCCTTCCAATAAATCCTTCATACTGGTCGGAACTTTTTGATTCTCATCTGCAGTCTCATCCGGCGTATTCTTTGGCACCTTGATAAAGCTTACTGACTGGGAATAAACACTGCCCGTTTTCTTCCGGATAATCAAAAAGTAACCGTCTTTATCCACATTGCCTTCAGCAACTTCTACATGCAGCTCCTCTTCCACGGTGACTGTCGAGCCATCAGGCTGTTGAATATCCCGCAACAGCTTGATTTCGGTAACCTTTCCTTTCTCAAAGTAATCCTGACCGGCAAATTTGACTGCAACCCCATCCGCATTTTTAAAGGATTTGTTTGTATATTCGAAATACCCGGGAACATTGATTGCCCCCTTCGCGGTCTCGGAATAAAACACCTCGCCGTCAAATCCAATATTCATTTCAACATCGCCACTTCCCTGATATTCGAGTCCGGAAGAATAGGTGGTCTTGATCACCGCATTCCCCTGTGGATCATAGGCCGTAGTTTCAAATGATGGATTGATTTGTTGTAAGGCGGAAATTTTACCTGAGAAATTTTCTCTTATTCTACGTATTTGATCTCTTATTGCATCAATTTCATTTTCTTTCCTTCCCAAAAATTGAAACTGCTTATTCACAAAATCTCCCAAATCATTCTCCACATCCAGCGGCCTTCCCTCTGGCACATCAAGCCGATCCAGAATGGCTTTCCGGTCCACATCCTCCTTCTGAAATAAATCGGATAGCGTGATGCGTTTTAATTTGCCGTTGTCATTCAGATAGAGCAGATTCCCGCTCGATTCCGTGACCTGTTTCAACTGATCTACCACCACCTTAAGCACCGTCGCCAGCATTGATTGATCCACTCCGGGATGCTGGCTTAGATTATTTGCGATCACTTGAAGAATCGGATTCTTATTCTCCAGATTCTGTATCAGAACTTCCATCGGGACTGTTTCATTTCCCATCGTCACATATTCCGTGTTTCTCATTTCGGTCACAATGCCTTTCAAAACTTTCCAGCTTGCCGGCGGCTGGTATTGCTGAACATTGTAATCATAAAATCCCGACGCGTTAAACGTAATTCCTGTTTTTCCATCGGCTGGGGTAATCCGGGCCGCGAGATTCTGATTCCTTTCGATCTCGACTACTTTCAATTCCCCATTCTCTGCAAAACTGCGGAAGAATGTTTTCCCGTCTGCGCTCGACTGTATCAGTTCGCCTTTCACCAAATACGGTTTCTGATATATCGAATCCAGTCTTAGGTCCTGGATTGTAAGCCCCTGATCGATATCTGAAATATTCATTGGCATTTGTGTTGACGCATCATATTCAATAAATACATCATCCACAAGCTCAAGACGCTTGAGAATTTTTCCTCCGACATTCACATCCGAAACCGGCCCCTGAGTCAACCGCTGTTCGATGAATGATTTGACGCTTTGGGTTCCTGACCCATTCATCATTTTCTCGACCGTCTTCTGACTGAAAAAATAACGCGCGTCCCGGTCTAACGAATACGCCAACCCATTTTGCTTCACAAATTCTTCGTAACTGGTTCCCGTCACTTTGGCCCCTACAAAAGCTGGCGGCATCAATTCTTCGGCACGGCTTCTTACCTTCACAAGCATCCCCGGTGCATCATAAGCATCTTCTATCACCTGATCGAGCTTGTTATTACTGATGAGATCAATTCCGCTGAGATCACGCGCCGCTGTCATAGAATTATGAGCATTTGTAATCGGCTGCGGATTACTTCCTGTTCCCGGATCGGGATTAACCGTTTGATTCGAAGAGCTGCCGAAAATCCCCCTCAAGAAATTATTAATGGTTGGGGCAAGATTAAAAAGAGTCGAGAGCGCCTGAAACCAGCCTCCTCCATTTGTACCGCTGGGTGTTCCTCCCGGGCCCGGGATATTGATAGGAGGCTGAGTGCCGTCTCCCGTTCCACCTGTTCCAGGATCGGATGGAGGCGGATTTCCGCTTGGATCTGACGAGTCACCTGGCTCTTGAGTCGGCGCTCGGTTGACAATATTTCCCGCCAAACTCGAGGCGAGCATACTTCCACCCGCGCTCAAGAGCGCCGTGACGCGCGAGTCGAGGCCGAGATTGTCTCCCAATTGCGAAATGCCCATCGCGCTAAACGTTCCGGCAATTTGTGGAAAAATATTTTGAAATGCCGTGCCCGCTCCCGCAGGACCGCCAGTCACGAATCCGCCGGCAAGCTGGCTACCAAATCGGATGCCCTGAATAGCGTAGGGCGAAAGATGCGTATTCGTCTGGAGTATTCCCGCCGTCCCGTCGCCGATGAAAGACAACCCCGCCGGATTTCCGGTAATGAGCATCGCCGCGCCAATCGCAATTTTTCCCGAATTAACGATCGTTGCGGCTACCTTCGGCGAAAACCCGAGTGCCACCAAAACATTCTGCGTGCTGAAACCGTTCTCCGTCAAATACTGCAGTTTTTTCGATATCGTTTTTCCGAAGAATGGAATTTCTGAAGCGCTCTCAAGTAATCCCTTCGTCAGATTGCCGAATCCTGAAGTCAACCCTCCAAACACCGACCCAAATGCACCCGTCACTCCGGTAAACAAACTTGAGAAAGCCTGCGTGAAATCCCCCTTCAGAAGATTTCCGACAAATCCGCCAAGCCCGGCAAATAAATTCTTTATCCCTCCCACAATCCCATTCACCACGCTCTTGATCGCGTTAAAAACTCCGTCGAGGATCGAGGTAAATCCCTTCCAGATTTTTTTGAAGATATCAAAGAGGAAAAAGCCCGCACCACGAATCGATTGCAGTTCCCGGTCGGTAAGAATCTGCGCGTTTTGAGGCGGAGTCCTTGGCGCGATCACCGTTCCCTGCCATATTTTCAGGAATTCGTCCTTCGCGATCTCAATCACCTCTTCCGCGCCGCTAGGTCCGATGGAAGGATCAACGTACGTAATCTTATCCGCGCCCATCGTCTTGATTCTGACGAAATGGTCCCCGTTCACATGCACGATGTCTCCGGCTTGAAGTTCGTTAAAACTTAATTTCATTCCGGTAACGGCAAGTCCATAATCTTCCGCCACTTTCTGCATCGCATACGCGGAAAGCTGAAGCTCATCTCGCTGGGTGATATCGTAAGCGTTGATCACCGAAGCTTCGATGTCGGCCATCACCAGTTTCACAATCAAATCAATCCGGTCGAATTGCGTTCCCGCCGCTTGAAGCAGCATTTCCAGACTGCGCCAATTCGACTGACCAAAGTGCAGATTTTGTTTATTGATCCAGACGATGAGCGCAGATTTTTGCGCGGGAGAAATAGAGGCGAGTGATTGAATGCGGAGACTGATTTCAGTTTTGATTGCCGCAATTTCGGATTCACGAGCCCCCTTTTCGCTCGAAGATTCGAGAAGTTGGCGCAGGGCATCCGCCAAGCCCAGCGGACCCACCATGCCTGTCATAAAATCGGTTTTGGCGATCCAGTCATCATATTCTGCCTTCGACGGATCCCTCCCTAAAATTTTTCGGAAATAGTTGTAAATAATGGGACTGATTTCCTGACGGATAACTTCCTTCTCAAAATTCACACGCTGAGTTTCAATTTCTTGAAACGCGGTTTGGGAATCAGTCTCGACTTGATTCTGAAGCTGCGATACCTGACTGAACACCCCCGCAATCGCATCAGCTTCTTTATGCGCGATATCGGTGAAAGTTGAGTAAACAGTTCCGAGCGCTCCGTTGATTTGGGCCAGCGCATTCGCTTTGATCGTTGCGATTTGTTTCGCGCCGCGGGTGTTGAGGTTTGACACGTAGGCCTGCTGCTTCTTGAGTTCTTCGAGCGCATGCTCGAGCTCGAGGCGCGCGGATAACACTTTCGTGCGGATGTCACGTACTGCCACTGCTTTTTGTGACGCAAGTTTCAGGAGTGCTTCGAGGCGTTTCGCTTCGACTTGCTGTTTTGCCCGCTCGATTTCAAGCGGCAGCCTGCGCCGGGCGGTTTCCATTTTGATGCGCGTCGGATCGCCATTCGTGTCGTATTCGTAACGAATCTCCAACTCGCCGAATGCGTTCAACACCGATAGCGGTTTATCGCCATCATAAAGCGTCGTTGTCCCGTTCGCTTTTTTCACCGCGAGGAGATTGCCTGATTCATCATATTCGCTGACGGCGACTGCATCAGCGGATAGCGTATATTGGGAGAGATTGTTTAAAGCTGATAGCTGTTGGCCATCAGTCGTCAACTTTAAAAAAGAAAAACCGGCTTGGTGATTCGTTAATTTCTCGAGAGCAAAATTGGATTGTTCCAATTGTTTCGTCCGCTCGAGCGCGCGGAAGAGTTCAATCCGGTCCGCGATGGGCGAAGTCCGGTTTTCCTGCATCATCCATTTCCCCGTCGCCGCGTCTTTCCACACTTTGTCCGGCAAGCCATCACCCGTCACATCGATGAATGAATCCGTCACATTCTGCGAGTACCAGTCTGTCACCGATTTCGGATGTAGCACCAAATTCGGCGTATTTTTCCACTCCACCACCGGATCAAACGATACGCCGTTATTAATCTGTACAAACGTTCTCGTGTCAGACCAGCTTTGATAAATCCGGTCTGCGAGTCCATCGGCGTTAATGTCCATCAAATCCATTACATCTGTCCGACCCAGCGAATCCCCCCAGTCGGAGTTCGGATAATCCGCCGAAAGCACCGGCACCTGAATCGAGCGCATCGGACTGAAGCCTCCTGAAGCAAGACCTTCCTCAATCATCCAAAACGTATTCTGCCCCCGCGGATTAAACACACGGTCGGCAATGCCGTCTCCGTTAATATCGCGCAAATCGAGGTATATCGATTGATCGCCCGTGTAAAAGTGCGTTTGCCAGTCGTAGCGCACATACCGGTCGTAATGCTCTTCCTTATCCGACCACACCACCGCCGCGTCAAACCCGTGCCCGTTATTCAGCTGGACATACATCGGATCCGCTTCCTGCAGCTGTGTCACCCGGTCCGGTCGGCCGTCGCCGTTCACGTCCGCCATGAGCGTCAGCGACGCGCGCACGCCCTGATCCGGATCGTTGCAATTGCCTGAACACGTCCAGTCCCCGGCCATGTAATACCGGATATGCGATTTGTACGCTGGCATATTCGGATACTTCGTCGCGCCCGTCACACGACCCGGGATTTCGAAACTCCAGTTCTCGGCCGGATTAAATCCGCTTCCATTATTTAGTTGCACATGCCATGTTTCCTGATACCGCGGCGGTTTGGTCGTATCGGTTTCCAAATTTTTGTAGTTGTAGGGGTCTGATACTACTCGATCCGGCAGGCCATCTCCGTTTATATCGAACATATCAACGCGTACGCCAATACCGTCTTCCACCCAACGAATCCAGCCGTTTTTCGCGTCACCGTAATTTTCCACGCCGGTGAATGGTTTCGGCGCGAGAAAACCTTGGCCCGTGCCGTACTCCACTTCAAAATAATTTCGCGTTCCAACCGACTGCGTAACCCGGTCCAGAATTCCGTCACCGTTCATGTCGATCAGATCAGAACTGGTGTAACCTCCGGGCTGAGTCTCGAGAATGTTGCGTGTCGATACAGAAATTTCCTGCGGTACACCGAAAACGGCGGTGGTGTTGAACGGAACACGCGAGAGATTGAAGTTCGAAAGGGTTTCGCCCGATGGTAAGGTGATCGTCGACAGCTGATTGTCGGCGGTGAATGACAATGCTTCTCCGCGTCCATTCACCAGTTTCGCGAGCGAACCATTTTCATACGCAAATGTCTCGGGCCACGCGGCATCCGTGGGTGTAAAACCCGTGATTTTCCCTTCCGATGAGAGCGAATAAGTGCCAAACCGACCTGTGAGTTTACCAGCGGAAGCCACAAGCATCTCCCCGCTCGGCAGTGTAATGGAAATTAAATTCCCCGAAGCGTCGAATCGCCGCTCGCCGTCCACATCTTTGAGCACCGTGACATTGCCAGTTTCGGGGAGAACATCTGAAAATTTACCTTCGGCGTCTTTGATGCGGACAAGTGTTCCCGATTCGTAGAAAAATTGACGGCCATCGGAAAGAGTTTTTGTGGACCAGGCCGTCGTCCCGCCAGTCAATTTCGCGCCCGTTGTCACCTTATCCGGTGACAAATCGATTTCGGATTTCGGCATATCCAAACGCAAATTCTCCATCACGTTCACGAACGGCAAAAGTGTTCGTGCGTAAAATTGAAAGCGGCCCGTCACGGTGAGCACATCCGCTTTATTTGCATTCGCCGAATGAATTAAATAGGGATAATTATTGTTGTACTGCACATACCACTGATTCGTATTCGGATCCCGCATGATGCGATCCAAGAGTCCATCCCCATTCACATCGTAAAGATCACTCGCCCAATCCGGATGCTCGACACCGGTCCATGAACGCATCTCATCCATGCCGGTTCCTGTGTTCGATTGAATTTTCCAGGTGCCATCGGCGGCGGCTTGAATGCGGTCCGCCAAACCGTCGCCGTTAATGTCGCGAAACGCCACCGTCGTCTTTGAATTTTTGTCGCCTGCGAGGCCGAAATAAATCTGTGAGCCCGCCTGCGAGGCCGGGATAATCGTGTCAATATTCGACCAATCCACCGGATTATCAAACCCGTGACCGTTATTAAACTGCACACGGTAAATACCCTGAGATTCGAATTTAAAATCGTTCGTGGTTTTTCCCATCGTCTCGACGCGGTCGGGCAGGCGGTCTCCGTTCACGTCGACGAGCATGGTGGTATATCCGCCGATATCCATGTCGAAAATTTCCATCGCCCAGCCGGACAAACGCCCCTGAGCGCCAATCCGGTACTGAATATTTTCCACCGGACCCCAATCGATCGCGCTCTGGAATGTGCCATCGGCCTTGCCGAATTCGATTTTCCATACGCCTGGATAATTGAGGGAATCGACCGTCACTTTGTCGTCGATTCCGTCGCCATTCAGGTCGATCACGCCTTGATTCGTGATGGTGAAATGATAGCCGCCGTTGGGATAGCTCACGGTCACCGGCTGCTTGACGCGCACGTATGGCTGAACCCGCGGATCCGCGCCCACGAGCACTGAGGCCTGAAAGCCTTCCGTCGCAGAAGTATTTTGCTCATAATCCAGCCCCACAATTTCTCCTAGTTCGAAATTTGTGGTTTGGTTATTTTCTTCGATACGCACCAAATCGCCGTTCTGAAAATATACTTTCGCGTGCGTCCTCAGATTTTCATATTCTTCAACCTGCCGGCCCGCGCCAAACGTGATTTTTTCGTCGCGATTCGTGAGGATGACGCGCGTGCCGTCCTGCGTGGCAGAATAACTTTTCGCGCCGATGCGCGCTTCGGTTAATTTTCCATCCTCAGCGTAAACATAAGTCCAGTCGCCAAGTTTGGCGAAAGTTTTCTCACCCGCAGCGGTCGCTTCGTACGTATAAACGATTTCCCGGCCGTCGACTAAAATCCATTTCTCGAGCTTGCCGCGTGTATAAATTTTCTTTGAGAAATCAGGCTGGGGAATTTCAATCGACGTGTTTCCTTGAATTTCTTCCGCAGAACCGTCGGTATTGAAATATTTGGCGAAGACAACATTCCCTGCTTCGTCGGTCACGAGATTACGGACTCGCGTGCCGTCGGGTTTCGTGATTTCCTCCACCTGCCCGTCTTTGTAACGGACTTTCGTCCCATCCGTGGTTACGATTTCCGCGAGTTCGCGCCGCGATGTCTCATGGCCATCCAAATCGCGTAGACCACCCAGTCTGCGAAAAACATTTTCGTTCTCCTTTTTTATCCATATTTCATTGTGAATCCAGTCGTAAAACACCTGCTCGAAATTCTCGGGGTTCTGAAACGTCCAGCCCCGAACCATGTCTCCTTCTTCCTGGCGATACGCCAGCACTTCCGAGTCCTTAATAATGAAGATAAACGATCCGTCCGCGAAAACAAACTTGGCATCCGGATACATTTGCTTGAACTCATCTTCCTTGTCCTTAAACGGCGATGACGGAATCGGCACATTCGCCGCAATCACCGTATCGAGCGGTTTCACTTGCCCACTGGCGTCAACATAATCAAAATCGGGGCCCAGCCGGTGAGTCTCGCCTGTCGTTTTATCGTGGTAATAAAGATAAAGCCCGTCATGAGCGTAAAATTCAGCGTTGGGGTAACCGGCAATATCAAAGCTTTTAGCTGACGGCTGAGAGCTGACAGCTGACAGCTCGAAAGGATTCTCGTTCAGCAGAAAATCGTTCTTCGTGTGCGTGTACTCAAATGTCGAAATATTTCCTTTTTCGTCGGTCACAATTTCACGGAGAATTTTTTCCGTCACCGGATCAAACTCACTGATTTTGCCAGATTTATCTTTCACTACGATTTTGTCAGCGAAATACGTGTATTCGTAGCGCTCGATTTCCTCACCTTTTCTGGATTTCACCGCGAGCGCTTTCTTGCCATCCACGTCATACACAAACGTGGTCAAGACTTCAGTAATGGGGTCGAAACTGGATTGGAGAATTCCGTTTTGATAGCGTTCGATTAAATTCTTCGCGACCGATTCAATAACCACGATCTCGGTGCCATCGGCCAAGTATTCGTATGAATATTTCTTCGAGAGAATTCCATTTTCATAAATTTCACGCACTTTTCCATATCGGTAACGGATTTCCGTTTCGACCGGATTCGTGATGGAGGCGTGGATGAAAACCTTGTCGATGTTTCCCATCGCGTCCAGAATCGTCTCAACGTTATCCTGATTGATCTGGGTTCTGACAAGATTGCCCGCGGCATCGCGCGTGTAGCTGTACACTTCGGTAGAAGTTGGGGTCATACACCAGCTGAATCGGCGTGTCGGCGTTAGCGATGTCAACATTGATCAAATCGGCTTTGATTTGATTCGGCTCGTACGAGAATTGATATTGAAAGTTGAGGCTCGTCGTCAATTTTTCGGGCCGGCCGTTGGCGTAGATCCAAATATCGCCGTTCGGCTGCAGCACGCGGATGAGAACACCGTTCTCAAATGTGCGATAAGTTCCGTCGGGATCCAGGATCGTAGCTTTCAGGATATTTCCCGCTTCATCCAAATCGATAGAAAGAATTTTGGAGCCGTCTTTCAATTCCAGCGTTTTGATTTTGTCGTTCTCAATATTGAAGGTTCCCTGGTCGGTTACCACCTGCGTCAGTTTGCCGGAGGCGGCGTAATTCGACGTTACACTGTCCCGCATGACGCTCACGGCCAAATTATTGAACGCGAATTGCGTCACAGTTCCGTCAGCCGCCGTCACGGTTGCCGGCAGGCCGTTCGCGAATTCAAACCGGGTTCCGTCAGGATTTGTGCTGCTAATCACATTGTGATCTTGGTCGAAAACGAGATTCGACGTGTCGACCATTTTAATGCCGTCATTCGGCTTGAAGGTTTTTGTGGGAATTCCGGAATCAAAAATGCGGATGGTTTCATCGTTCTGAATCACCGCAGCGAGTTTTCCGGCGGCGTTGTAACGAGCGATCGTGTCAGCGGTAGCGATCCAGGTGTGATCCGCGCCATAATAATATTCGCTCTCGCCCACGCGCTTCACGGAGCCGTCTGCCGCGTATTCGGTGAACAGTCCGTTCGCCGCGAATTCATAAAGCACGGCGCCGTCCCGGACGATTTGCTTGCGGCCGTCGGAGAGAAAAAGCTCGGCGTCTTTGATTTTGCCGTCCGCGTCGAGCGTTACGTTTTGAATGACGGTTTTATCCGCGAGTTCTATGTGGTGAATATTTCCATTTTCGTAAAGAATTTCCGATCCGTCCGCGAGCGAAACGGCCAGCAGACCGGGCACGTCAGTTTGAATTTTGACTGGCTGCGCGGGCGACGGCGGAAGCGTTTGCGCGAATGCCGGCAAATCGGGCGCGAAATAAACGAGGAACTCGATCTGCGATTCATTACCCGCCGCGTCGCGTTCGATGATCGGGATTATATTTTCACCCTCTTGCAGGGGCACAACGCGCTGTGCGCTTACTCCGTCGATCGTGTACGTCAGATTGTAACTGGCGGATTGCGTGTACGTCGCGCTCGTAGCCGCCAGTGTTGGCGGCACCGTATCGAGGGTCACCTTCAGACTTGTTTTCGTTTCGTTGCCCGCCAGATCGCATTCAACGACATCGAGTGAGTTTTCACCTTCGACGAGCGTCACAGGCTTCGTTACCTGCTGGCCATCAGCTGTGTAAGTCAGGGTGTAG
>JACROU010000073.1 GCA_016214265.1 Candidatus Omnitrophota bacterium | reverse complement strand
GGGAAGGAAACGAACGACGATCGCCGCAAGGATTTGGAACGCCGAGCCGCTAATTTTTTCTCTATTGCTCAGGCTGAGAAGGATATCGCCGACAGTTTGCGCACCGGCACCATCGTCCATACCCGCACGGCGTGGGATGAACGCCAGCATCAGGAATTGGTCAAGAGTGTGAAAAAAGAAATCGCGGCGTTTGCGGCGGAAAATAAGTTCATCGCCAATATTCCTAAAGTGGGCAACATGGTCGGCGGAATCGAAGGCGTACAAATGCGTGAAGAGGCGCAAAAGCGTATTTCCGAGGCTCTCAAATCGCCGGATCGCTTACAAAAGTTGGCGGGTATTTACTCGGATTTGCAGAACAAGGTAGTTAATCAAGGTGAAGAGACGATGGCCAAGGAGCAGGCTCGGGTCGACATGTGGGAGAATCGCATTTCTGTCGCCGAGAATGTGCAGACCGCGGCGGCGGGCGCGATTATGCTGGGGGCGTTGTGGGCTCCGGCTGAAATTGGCATGCTGGCGATTAGTTACGCGGGTGCAAATGGTTTTGTCGAGGGCGGTGTGAAGGGTGCCGTCAAATCCGTTGTCCGTAGCGTGAGCATGAAAGCGGATGTAGTTATTTCCGCTTACGAGGGCGCGACGCAGAAAGATCCCGATACGGGCGAGCCGCGTGGATTTTGGGGTGCTGTTGATGGCGCGGTCTGGTCGATTGGTACCAACGTCGCCATGTCGAAGATCAGCGGCCGTCTCCAAAAATTTAAGGCGGATTATGCTTTAGCTAAACAAGGCGCGGGCGGTCTGGGCGTCAAGCCGGTAGCGAAAGCAAAAGGGCCGGCCAGGATGAAAGGATATGATTTTAAGACGCCTGAGGAGCGTTTCAAAACAGAACTGGGCAGCGCGAAAACTCCAGCCGAGAAATCCGCTGTCGAAAAGAAATATGCCATCCAAGTCGAACGCGAAAAAATGAGTACTGAAATAGAAGGGGCCACAAAGAAAGCCGAGAACGATGTTCGTCGCGGTGCTGATCCGGCAAAGGTTAAAGAAAATTACAATAAAGACCTTAATGCCATCAATGAAAAATATAAGGCCAAGGAGACGCGCAATCAGGAACACGAAGAAGTAATGAAGGAACTTGGGTTTAACGCGAAGAAAGACATCAAGCCGACGGGAAGCGCTCCGAAAAACGCGTCGAGTGACATGGATTTTACGCCCGAAGGCAGCACGCCGCACGAAGCGTATCAAAAGGGCAAAACGTACGTCGAGGCGATGGAAAAACGCGGACACAGCGTGAATGAATACGGAGACCGGTGGGTGGATAACACGAATGACTCCACCATTTGGAAGCCGGGGTTTGGCGCGGACAAGCCGGGCTCGAGTTCGTTCGAGGCGGAAGTGATTTTTGGTACGCTGCCGCACAGCGATAAGTTTGGAACGAAAGGCGGCATTGAATGGACGTCGAGTCCGACCCATTCGACCGATGATCCGCTCGGAGCGGTTCTTGCCAACGCCGGTAAAGCGTCGGGCGCGGGCTTGGGAAATTCTCGTCCGAAGGATCTTCACACAATCGGAAAAAGTGCGGTGAAGGCGGCTGAGGCGGCTGGGATTGAAGTGGAACCTGGCTTGAAGGCGCAGATCGAGGGGCTGAAGGGACATCAAACTGGGCCGCAAGCGGGTGTGACAGAGCTCGGCGCGAATAAGGCGACTCGGGAAAAGCAGGAAAACGCGTTCCTCGAAAAAGTTGAAGGGTTGATGGGGCGAGCCTATCAATCGGCAAAGGTGAAATCAGATCAGAGAGCCCAGGAGCTTTTGCAGAAGGCGAATGCGTCCGGAAATTCTGATGCGGCTTATGATATTCGCTCGAAAATTGGATCTTACAAAGCGGGCAATGACGCGGCGCTGGCGACTATCTCGCAGGCATCTCCTAGGCTGGGTAAGATCATGGCACCCACAACGAAAGTTCAGGATTTAACTCCGGAAATTTCTGGTGGGGACAAAGGCCCTCTTAATTTCGGTGGTTTTGCACGCGAAGTATTCGGTAATCGTCAGAGCGCGGTTTCGGCTGAGCCGCCGCCGGCCGACAGCAACGATCCAGCTTTCGCGGGACTTGGGGATCGTTGCAAAGAGGGAGCGAAACGGGTGCAGGATAAAATTCTCGTCGCTAAACCGGGCAGTGAAGAAGCACGCTATCTGACAGAACTTAAAGCCGCGCTTGAAGCGGGAGAAAAAAATCCGGCCGAAGCGGTGCGTAATGTCCGTGGATTATCCGGGACGGAATTGCCGGCGGTACTGGCGCAACTGGGGGTGCCCGTTGTTTCCACTGAAAAAAAAGCTTGAGTGAGCGCTTACAAAATTCTATGCATCGACTGACGTCATTCATCTGCATTTTAAGTTTATTCTTCTCAGGCTGTGCACCGCATTATCACGTTGTCCGGCTTTCCAAAGGAATGGATGAAAAAGGAACTATTGTGAATTATTACGCCCTCACGCGTAACGGTGTTGTGATTCCGGAATATGTGATTGATGAGCAGGGGAATTACCCTGCCAGCAAAGAAGAAGCTGAAAAGCGTTTTGCCGAACGGAAAAATTCTTTGGACGAAACTGTGAAGAAAAAATATGTTTTGCCACCGAACACGCCGTACGAAATTCAACGAAATGCTGTCGGCGTGGGGTTGCTGGCGGTGAGTCCTATCGTGGTTCCACTTGATTTGTTGACTAATTCATATCGCGAAAAGAAAAGCGGAGTAAAGCTTTCTCAAAGCAAGTACTTTGAAAGCGCGTTTGAAGAGCCGGTACCCCATGATCCCAAGCTGAAAGATGAGCTCTCACAAAATACGTAACTCTATATTTATCAATGAGTTGCAACTGCTACATTTGTATTCGCATTTATCCCACGTTATAATTCAATCAAACGTAAAGTAACCATAGTAAGCATATGAAGTTAACAAGTTTTTTTAATGTTAAAGTAAGGGGTTTAAGCAATGGATTCTGGCGAAATTCGAGATGATAAAATGGGCAGTGCGTTAATGCGCAAATATCTGTCTTTGAAGAAGGCTATGAGCCGTAAAATCAAAGAGTTGGAAGATTTCAAAAGGGAGTTTTTCTCATTTCTAGAAAGGCAGCAGGACGGTGCCATGATTGTGGATCTGATGGGCCGTGTTACATTTTTCAATCCGGCGGCAACTGAGATTTGCGGTTACAAAAAAGAAGAAGTGATGGGCCATCATTTCCGCATGTTTTTGACGCTCGATGATCTAGCCAATGGCTTCAAACTTTTCTATGATGTGTTGAAGGGCGACTATTCCACAAATAATTTATTTCGTGTCCGCTGTAAGAATGGTTCGACCAAGATCGTGGAAGTCAATGCCGCGCCGCTTCACGAGTTTGGAAAAATTGTTGGCGGCTTAGCGATTATTCGGGATATTTCCAAACGCAGAAAAATGGAAATGGAAAATAAGGGACAAGTTGAGCAGTTCCAGAAGCTGGATCAAGATTTGGATAATTGGAAACGGCAGGTTCTCGAGCTTCAAAGCGAAGTGAATGGCCTGTTGGCAGAATTAAAACGCGGAAAAAAATACGGCGCGTCGTAACATCCTTCACTTGTTTGTTATGTTCATACCACAATTAAACTGGTGCGGAAGGGGGGATTTGAACCCCCACGGCCTTACGACCGCTAGCTCCTGAAGCTAGTGCGTCTGCCAGTTCCGCCACTTCCGCTTTCAGGAATTGCCGAGTATAATGACCCTCCCTAAGTAGTCAAGCGATTTTGAGTTAGGATAAATTTAATGAGTGACAAAGAAGAAAAAGAATATTCGCCGGTTGCTGTTAATCGCGAGGCCCGCTACAATTACGAAATCCTTGAGCGTTTTGAGGCGGGGATTTCGCTGGCAGGATCCGAAGTCAAATCCATTCGGGAAGGCCGGGCGAATCTTCGTGATGCGTATATCCGGTTCAAAGGCGGTGAAGCGTTCGTCGTGAACCTTCATATCAGTCCGTATTCCCATATTTCGTTCAACGCGCCGGAACCTGACCGAATCCGAAAATTGCTTCTGAAGAAAGTGGAAATCGATCGTTTGTCCGGTGAGTTGTCCCGAAAAGGACTCACCTGCGTTCCTCTCAGGCTATACTTTAAGCGGGGATGGGCAAAACTCGAAATTGCCATTGCCAAAGGTAAGAAACAGTTCGACCGGCGGGAATCGATTAAAAAGCGCATTCACGCGCGTGAAATTGATCGTGAAGTAAAAAGTAAGATGCGCAAGAAAAGTTCTGGCTCTTAGCTGTCAGCTATCAGCTGACAGCTAAAAGCTGTTTTTTGGGGGCGACCAGGATCGACAAAGATGGTCGTTGGAAGAAGAGCATGCAGAGGTGGTGGGGAGGCCTCTTAAAACACCTCACAAACAATCAAATGCTGAAAAAATCAGCTTGGGTGACAGAGTTGAAGTGATGAACTTCGCTCCTGTTGCTCTTCCAATCGCTGCCTAATTAGGTTCAGCGACGTCCATGAAGTTCAGCCTGCGGGATTTTTTGGACGATACTAGCAGGATTGTGGGCGGAATTAAGTCACTGGTTCCGTTCATGAAATTTAGGAGACTCGCCGTCGATGAATCCCATTTTCCGGAGGCTCGGCGGTTAAACCAAATGGAAAACTAAGCATGTAGCCGCTTCTTTTGAAGGTCTCTTTGGACGAGGGTGCAATTCCCTCCGCCTCCACCATTTTGAAACAAAAACGGCGTAGTGCTTTCGCATTGCCAGTAAGAAGCGTTACGCCTTGATTTTTATAATTTTGAGATCAATTAAAACCTATCAGTCATCCTCAAGCCAAAATGAACAATTCTTGAGTGCATCAATTAACATAGGACAACAATGTTATTAAAACCAAAACTATTTACTACCCTAAAAAATTATTCTTCCTCAACATTTTTTTCAGACCTGATTGCCGGCTTCATTGTGGGCATTGTGGCGATCCCGCTTGCGATTGCTTTTGCGATTGCTTCTGGAGTTTCCCCTGAAAAGGGATTGTTTACCGCGATAGTGGCTGGATTTCTTGTTTCTGCTTTGGGAGGAAGCCGCGTTCAGATCGGCGGCCCGACCGGAGCTTTTGTAGTCATTGTCTACGGCATTGTTATGAAATATGGAATCGATGGACTGATCATCTCGACCTTTATTGCTGGCGTGCTCCTTCTCATCATGGGGTTTGCGAAGTTAGGACTCATCATTAAATTTATTCCCCGCACGGTTATTGTGGGATTCACAAGTGGTATTGCCATGGTAATTTTCTCGTCCCAGGTGAAAGATTTCCTGGGCCTGAAAGTCGAAAAAGTTCCGGCTGAATTTTTTGAGAAATGGCGCGTTTTTATTGAGCATATTGGAACGACGAATTATTACGCTTTAGCGTTGGCGGTTTTAACCGTTCTGATAATTGTATTCTGGCCAAAAATTTCCCGCAAGATTCCCGGATCCCTCGTGGCTATTGTGCTAACCTCGGTGATTGCCGTATTTTTTCATATTCCAGTTGAAACCATCGGCAGCCGGTTTGGCGATTTGCCGCACATGCTGCCAGTTCCTCACGTTCCGAAATTGGATATAGGTACGATCCAGAATCTGATTCATCCGGCCTTTACGATTGCGCTTCTTGGGGCAATCGAATCACTTCTGTCGGCTGTGGTTTCTGACGGTATGATTGGAGGGAGGCACCGCTCAAATATGGAGCTGATCGGGCAGGGCGTAGCCAATATGGGATCTGCTCTTTTTGGCGGAATGCCTGCTACCGGAGCGATTGCACGAACGGTTACCAATATCAAAAATGGCGGCAGAACGCCTATTGCAGGAATAATTCATGCCATCACGGTTCTTTTGGTCATGTTGTTTTTGGGAATGTGGATTAAGCTGGTTCCTTTAGCCTGTTTAGCTGGAATCCTTGTTGTTGTGGCGTATCACATGAGCGAATGGCATTCGTTTCTTGAACTACTCAAAGGCTCAAGAGGCGGGATCATGGTTCTTCTGGGAACATTTATTGTGACAGTGCTTGTTGATTTGACTGCGGCGATTCAATTGGGCGTTGTGCTGGCCGCTTTTCTTTTTATCAAACGAAT
>JACROU010000072.1 GCA_016214265.1 Candidatus Omnitrophota bacterium | reverse complement strand
TGCCCACAGACTCCACAGCACTGCGACTACTTTTTCTCTCTCAAATTCAAAAACACCATTTCCGCCGGCCCGGTTCCTGCCATGATCGGATTTGGCTCCCTTTCCGTGATTGCCTACAAACAAGATAAACCTTCTTGGGGCGCTCCTAAAATTCGGGAAATTCTTAAAAGAAAATATCCTGAAATTAAGTCTCCTGCAAAAAGTACCATCCACTGCATTTTGGATCGTAATGGGCTCGTACAACGCTCAAGGCAAAGACGTTTTAAAGCTCAGGGCACACCGCTTTCACAAACTCACAATCCTAATGATTTGTGGTGTGCTGATTACAAGGGTGAATTTATGTTGGCCAATAAACGTTATTGTTATCCTCTAACGGTTACAGATTTTTCAAGTCGTTATCTCTTGGCTTGTGAAGCCTTGGAATCCAACAAAGAAACTTACGCTTTCAATATCTTCGAGCGCGTTTTCAAAGAATTCGGTTTACCCAAAACTATTCGCACCGATAACGGTGTTCCCTTTGCTTCCCCAAATTCTTTATTTGGGTTAAGCAAACTTTCTGTCTGGTGGTTACGTTTGGGAATATCGATTGAAAGAATCAAACCGGGCAATCCCCAACAAAACGGCCGTCATGAAAGAATGCATTTAACTCTCAAAAAAGAAGCTACCAAACCCGCAGGAGAAAATTTCTTGCAACAGCAAGAAAAATTCGACCGATTTATTGAAGAATTTAATTCCCAAAGACCTCATCAAGCTCTTGAAATGAAATATCCCAGCGAAATCTATATTCCTTCTGGCCTGCTTTACAAGGGACTTTCAGAGGTCTCTTACCCTTTTCATGACAAAACCATTACGGTCACAAGCTGCGGAAGAATTTGTATTGGCAGTAAAAAAATCCATTTAAGCTTGGTCTTCGCTGGTCAGAATTTGGGAGTCAAAGAAGTGGAAGATAAAATTTGGCTTGTGACTTTTATGGATTATGATTTAGGCTATTTCGACGAAGAAAAAAATTTTGAACCTTTACTGTACCCGTTTGCACCGGAGGTGGTGTAACCCATCTCTCCGGTACAAACTGTTACCCATGTATCCGGTACGGACCAGAAAAAAATGGAGCTGGCAAAGGGATTTGAACCCCCGACCCGCTGTTTTTGAAACAAGCTGATCAGTGATTAATACCACCTCATAGAATTTATTTCGTGAGAACCGGTTGGCGAAATCTGTCAGCAACATATCCGAATGCGAGCCAAATTGCGCACGTGATAACGATTAAAAGCGAAAACCATTTTCCATAAAGACCGTCGGGTGAGAAAATCTCAGTGGCATTCGTAATCCCAGAACTATTCGGCAATACACCCGCTTCTGAAAATTCATGGATGGCATAAAAAGCCAACTGCGCAAGAAAAAGAAGAAAGAAGATACCGGTCACTTGAAAGAAACGTTTCACATTGATCAGAGAGCTAAATTTTGTCCAAGTATATGAAAGTACCGCAGCGGCGACGGTTCCCAAGACTGCGCCAAGTGCGAATTGTCCATCTTGTATTTGGATCAGCATAACCGCAGTTTCCATACCCTCACGCGTGATCATCAACACGGTGAAAAAGAATACGCCAAAGAAAACCTCTGGCTTTGACTTTTGGGTAGAAACAATGCTCAGTTTACTTTCCATCTCAGATTTAATCCGCGGACCAATCTTCCACATCTGAACGACGAGTGTACTCACCATAATAATCGTCACAACTGCGAGAATACCTTCCCACAACGCTTGGTGCAGTCCATCTCTAAGCCAATATCCCATTGCAGCACTGCTCGCAACAGAAACTAGCACACCCCAATAGACTGCCGGTTCAAGCCACTTGTCCCCGCTTTTTTTGAGATATGCGAGGATGATCGCGCAAATCAAAAACCCTTCAAAACCTTCTCGCAACATAATAATAAACGCCTGAATCATGAAATGGCCCTTTCAATAAGACTAATTCCTATTAAGATTAAATCTTAATTAGATGAATCGTATCATAATGCAGGAAGGTGTCAAGTAGCGTTTAAATCAAGATCTTTCATTTGTCTTTCCCAGACTCTACTTTTTTGCCAGTGATAGATCAAAGATAAAGCCTTCTCAGCACCTCACACACTCAGGTGTAGCGCACACATCGGCCAGCCGAAGGTGACCTTTAATGAAATCATTTCTCCTGCCCTAGCGACCATCTCCGGATGGCCCAACACCAGAAGCAGAACAGCCGGTATTGATTTCCACGTAATAAGCTAACTTTTCATGGGTTCTTTTCCAGTTTTGATAATCGGTTAGCACCTCATCGATATTTTCCAAAACTGGACTTAAATGCTGGGGCGCAAATCCCCATTTTTCTCTGAAAGCAACCCGCTTTAACCTTTCTTCGGGAATCAGCCTTTCGATAAACACGGGGATAAAATCTGGATGGAAATCGTCGCTCATATTGGAATTCCTTTCTTTTGTCAATTTCCAAAGAAGGGTATTGCTCTGCTAAATTTCACAAATTATATCAGGAAAGCCCCTTTGGTCAATTCTTACGCGGTATACCAT
>JACROU010000077.1 GCA_016214265.1 Candidatus Omnitrophota bacterium | reverse complement strand
GGTACATTTTTGTTGTCCCTGTTTAACTTTTATTGGAACTGCGAATGTTGATGGTGACAGACCGCCAAAGCCAACGCGTCCGCCGCATCTTCCGGCGGATTTTCTTTCAATTTCAAAATGCTCCGCATCATAAACTGAACTTGATACTTCTTCGCCTGCCCGTTGCCACAAACCGCTTGTTTGACTTTCGCCGGCGGATATTCTGTTACTGGACAGGAAAACTGGGCGGCCACCAGCATCGCGATCGCACGTGCTTCGCCGATTTTAATCGCGGCCCGAACATCCTTGCTAAAAAACACACTTTCGAGAGCTGCTTCATCGGGACGATAAATCTGAAACACTTCTGAAAGCGCGTGATACAGCTCTTTCAATCTTTTGGGGAGAGAATCCTTGGCATGGGTCTTTACTGTTTCCGCCAGACGAACTTGAACCTGAGGGCCATCGAATTCCAGAAGACCCACTCCCAACTGAATGGTTCCGGGATCAATGCCGAGGATTTTCATTATTCCATCAGTTCTTTCGGAATATCCACGTTGCTGTACACGTTCTGAACATCGTCGTGATCTTCCATGGCTTCCAACAGCTGAAGCACGGCTTTGGTGCTGGCCACATCAGTCTTCACTAAATTTTTCGGCAACATCGTAACTTCCGCCGATTCTGTTTTAATTTTTGCCACCTCAAGCGCTTTTTTCACCGCCTCAAAATCTTGCGGCTGACAGGTAATTTCAAAATTACCGGTATCCTCATCTTTGTTCAAATCTTCCGCGCCAGCACCGAGAGCAAGCTCCATCAATTGATCTTCAGTCGCCGCACCTCCGGCAACAACAATCAGTCCTTTTTGCTCAAATTGCCAAGCCACAGATCCAGGGCCACCCAGATTGCCGTTCTTTTTCGTAAAAATGCTTCGGATTTCTGCGGCGGTTCGGTTTTTGTTATCGGTCAGACAATGAACCAAAATAGCGGCCCCACCCGCTCCATAACCTTCGTAAGTAACGTCCTCGTAATTGACCCCTTCAAGTTCGCCGGTTCCTTTTTTGATCGCGCGATCGACATTATCCGACGGCATGTTAGCGGCCTTCGCGTTAGCAATCGCCAAGCGCAGACGCGGATTGGTGGCAGGATCCCCTCCGGCAGATTTTGCCGCGACGGTAATTTCTTTGATAATTTTCGTGAAAGCTTTTCCCCTCTTGGAATCAAGAGCGGCTTTTTTGTGTTTGATTGTCGACCATTTGGAATGACCTGACATGTCTCACTTCTCCTCTTGTTGAATAATGGCTAACGTCATTTCAGCCGCTTCTTTCGCGGCCTGAACATCATGAACTCGTAAAATGCGCGCGCCTTCACGAACGGCAAGCACGCAGCTGGCAATGGTTCCAATTTTTCGTTCCGACACTTCGCGCTTCAGCACATCCCCGATAAACGATTTATTCGACGGGCCCACCATCACCGGAAATCCCAGATCTTCAAATTCTTTGAGGCGATTCAAAATTTCAAGATTCTGCACCGGTGTTTTGGCAAAACCAATGCCAGGATCCACCACAATCGCCTCATCCGAAATACCGTACGAACGAGCGATCTGAATACTTTCTCGAAGTTCTGATTTTACGTCGGCAATCAAATTGGTGTACTGAGCCAGATTCTGCATCGATCGCGGATTGCCCCGTCGATGCATCAAAATAATTCCCGATTGATATTTCGCAACTGGTTCGGCCAGTGCCGGATTACTTTTAAGCCCGCTCACATCATTCACGATATGTGCACCCAATTCAAGCGCTTCGCTGGCAATGCGCGGCGATGTGGTATCGACAGAAATCAGCGCCGAAACCCGGCGGCAAACTCTTTCAAGCACCGGCATGAGCCGTGCACGCTCTTCCTCTTCGGAAACCTCCGGAGCTCCGGGACGCGTGGAAACGGCTCCGACATCTAAAATATCCGCGCCTTCCGACTCAAGCTGGAGTGCGTGGCAAACCGCTTTCTCAGGATCAAGAAATTTTCCGCCATCCGAAAAAGAATCGGGCGTGACATTAATCACGCCCATGATCAGCACCTGTTTTGAAAGATCAAATTGATGTTTTCGAGCGCGAAAAAGCATAGCCGTTAGACAGCCGTGCCGTTATTACTTTCCTGAATAGGGCCTTCAATACCGACGAGAATTCTAACTTCGTCGGCTTCCAGCGTTTCTTTCTCAAGCAACGTATCCGACAATTTTTTCAGCTTGTCCTGATGCTGCGTGAGCAGCTCACGGGCGTGACGATAACAGGTATCCACAATTCTCCGGACTTCTTCATCGATTAAAATGGCGGTGCTTTCCGAATAATCCTTCTCGCGCATCAAATCGCGCCCCAGAAAAACCTGTCGGTCTTTTTTTCCGAATGTCAAATTGCCGAGCCGTTTGCTCATCCCAAATTCGCAGACCATGCGCTGGGCGTATCCGGTGGCCACTTCCAAATCATTTTGCGCACCGGTTGTAATCTCATGAAAAGTAATTTCTTCCGCGACACGGCCGCCCATCAACACCGTCATTTTATTCATCAGTTCTTTTTCCGTCATCATGTAGCGGTCTTCCGTAGGCATTTGAAGTGTGTAGCCCAAAGCCGCATGGCCACGGGGAATAATCGAAACTTTTTTTAATGGATCCGCACCTTCCAAAAGGAGCGTCAGCAGGGTATGACCGGATTCGTGCACCGCGACCACTTCTTTTTCTTTTTTTGAGATGATCCGGCTTCGGCGTTCAGGCCCCGCCATCACGCGCTCAATAGATGCCTCAAGCTCTTCCATCGTCACCGTATTTTTTCCATGCCGTGCAGCAAGCAGCGCCCCCTCATTGACCAAATTCGCAAGATCCGCACCAGAAAAGCCGGGCGTCTGACGGGCAAGCTTCGAGAGATCCACATCCTTATCCAGCGTCACGTTTCTCGTGTGAATTTTTAGAATCGCTTCGCGGCCCACTTTATCCGGACGGTCGACAACAATCTGACGATCAAAACGCCCCGGGCGAACCAGCGCCGGATCAAGCACATCCGGACGATTCGTCGCGGCAACCAAAATCACGCCAAGCGTTCCGTCAAAACCGTCCATTTCGACAAGAAGTGCATTCAGAGTTTGTTCGCGCTCATCATGGCCACCGCCAATACCAGCAAAACGCTGACGGCCCACGGCATCCAACTCGTCGATAAAAATTATCGATCCCTTGCCGCTCTGTTTCGCGGATTTTTTCGCCTGCTCAAACAAATCCCGCACGCGTGCCGCGCCAACACCCACAAACATTTCCACAAAATCCGAACCGCTGATCGAGTAAAACGGCACATTCGCCTCACCGGCCACTGCACGAGCCAGCAATGTTTTTCCCGTTCCTGGAGGACCCATCAAGAGCACACCTTTTGGAATACGACCGCCAAGTTTCGTGAATTTCAAGGGTTCTTTCAAAAAATCGATGATTTCCCGTAACTCTTCTTTCGCTTCATCGCAGCCGGCCACATCTTGAAATGTGACTTGAGTTTTTTCACCACCCTGCTTGGCACGGGCTTTTCCAAAAGACAGCAGTCGGCCTCCACCCTGCTGGGCCCCGCGATAAACGAAGAACCAGAAAAATCCGATGAGAAGCAAAACCGGCATCACGGAATAAATCAAATTTCTCAGAAAAGTTTTAGGCGGATTGACAGAAAAATTGCCGACATTTTTGCGCAAAATGGGCATCAGCTCCAAATCATTCATCGGCACATTGACTTGAAAATAGGAACCGTTCGTGAGTTTTCCGCGAATAACGTTCTCAACCATTTCACAGGAAACGATTTCGTGAGACTGGGGATTACGCATCACCATCTCATAGAACTCGCTGTAATTCATCTTCTTGATTTCAATCTCGGGGAAAATAACCAACTGCAGCAGAATAAAAAAGGCTAGAGCGATACCGCCAAGTATCAGAAGACGATATTTTTCAGGCTCTAACTTGAAACCGGGCTGTTTCGGACCGGGGCCTTTTTTTCCAGAATTTGGTGATGGATTTGAGGACTTTGGGGCATTACTTTTGGCCATCGAAGACTCTCTCTCTTTCTATTAAAACAATAACCCATTAATGGGAAAAACAGGGCATTCTAGCAGAAAATGAGGAGTTTTAGGATGCAAAACTTCGCTGCTGTTCGAATGAGCTGATCTTGAGGAATTTACGGGTTCTGTCGGTAACAGCAACGTCTCCCGAAATACCTAACCCGAACACCCACACGATCTTACCTCCTGAAACAAACAGGGGCAAATAGATCTTTTCCCGGCTGGGCACTTTGCGGTCAATGAGGAAATCTTTAAGCTTCTTTTTTCCCGACATCCCCATGGGTTGGAAAACATCACCCGGCCTGCGATTTCGTACACTCAACGGAAATTTCAATTTGTCATAATCAAAAATTTCGTAGCGGCGATCATCCTTTTTTACCTTATAAATTCGCTTATCGAAGACCTCACAAGAAAAATTGACTTGGGCTTCTTTAACATAAATTCTCTCCCCAAGTTTCATGTGGTACTCATAAGGAATAACAGGCTCGGTAAGTTTTTTAGTGATCAAAACTTCCTTGCGCTCAAAAGTAATCACCATATCTTCGGGAAGTGAAATTTGAAAGTGCGTTTGATCATTCATCGCTTTCCGGATTTCATTCCAATGATAAAAATCCAGCTCCACATTCGGATCCAAAATGGAAATCGCTTTATTGAAAATCCGGTATTGAATGGCTTCGGGAAGTTCCGCAAGCACTTCTTTCTCGAGAAAAATCTCGTCGTCCTCAACCCGTTTCACCGAACGCTCATATTGCTGGTCGGTGATTTCGTCCAGAAAACTGATATCCATCCCGATGGCCTCGGGAAGCCGGGCTAAAATTTCTTTGATCCGAGGATTATAATTTTTTTCGAGTTCGGGAAGAAGTTCAATGCGGATGCGGTTTCTCACGTACCGCGTAGAATAATTGGAAGCATCAATTCGATAACTTAATTTTTCAAGTTTTAAATAATCGATGCATTCGTCTTTTCGAATTTCAATCAGAGGACGAACAAAAGTTGTTTCGGGGTAATTCAGCACGGGGCGAATTGCCTGAAATCCGCGGAGCCCGGTTCCGCGAATAATGCGCATCAACACGGTTTCAGCCTGATCATCCTGCGTGTGACCGAGCGCAACACGGTCAATTCCCTGCCGCTTCGCCTCGTCACGCATGTAATGAAACCGGCCGATACGCGCGGCTTCTTCCTGGCTGTAATGATAATTCCGCTGCAGTTCGCGAACATTCACCCGCCCGATGGAAATCGGAACCTGAAACTGCTTGGCAAGATTTTCTACGTAAATCTGATCTTTTTCGGATTCTTCATCGCGCAACAAGTGATTAACGTGAAATATGCCGACGTTTTTTAGCCCGAGATCATTTTTTAACGAATAAATCATGTGGAACAGCGCCACCGAATCCGGCCCGCCGGAAACGCCGACAAAAACATTGTGACCTTTATCGAACATTCTGTACTTTTGAATCGTTTCAAGAAATTTGGCTTTCATTGAAGCCTCATGGGGTTAACAAATATGGTGGCGGTGCAGGGAATTGCACCCCGGACGCGCGGCTTATGAGTCCGCTGCTCTACTAACTGAGCTACACCGCCTAAAATATAAAAGTTCGGGATTTTATCACGGGGGCTGAGGGTTGTAAAACGGAGATTGTCTTTGTGTCAAATCTCAATGGTGAACTTGGAATCCAGCACATGGAGCTCATAGGCTTTCAGGATGGCTTCTTGCTTAATCCAGTCTGACCCTGTCCGAAGATAGAGTGAATACACATCAAGAAATTCGTTTTGTTTCTCAACGATCTTCTTTTCGCGGTCTTTTCTGTCTTCTTGTTTTATCACTTTTTCTTCTTCCATGGCTGCGCCCTCCATATGCATCGACAAGAGCTCCTTTAAGCTAAATTTGAAACCTAAAGACTGGATCCATTTTTTGAATCTCGCCCACCACAATCCGAATCAAAGATTCAAGTTCTGGAGTTGGCTTCTTCTTCCATTCCAAGTATAAATCCAACAACTTATTTTCCAATTCTTTTCTCGAAAATTCTTTCTCATAGCTCGCGATAGAATTGGTAAAATTCTTAAATTCATTGTCTTCAAAATGATTCATGAAATGGAAGTAGTGGCTCCGTGTTTTTTTGAGCAAATCACGGTAATCATCAAAATAGTCTGCCAGTTTTTCCAAAACATCTTTGACCGCCGTTTTTTTGTGATAAATCTTTTGATTATAATTCGCAGCCTCCTGATAATAGCTAATCGCGTTCTGCGCAAAATAGCGCTCTGAACGGTTCACCGAACGCGAACCAAACCGAATCACGCCTCCCAGATCCTGAAAAACCCCGAGATGAATCAGCAAATAATCTGCGTTCACTTTAAAGATGAAATATTTCACATAACGATCACGTGCGCTGTCAACCAACTCTCTAATTTCCGAATCATAAGCTGATAAATATTTCGCCACTAAATCCTGATAACTTGACGTAGCGTAGGCCAGAAGCAGATGGGCCAAATAAATATTCACATCCTCATCATAAATCTTTTTGTTTGAAGGAAAATGATTCTCTTCGCGTGACCGTATCAATGCCTCAAGCAGATAGCTGATCGCCGATTCCTTCTCTTTGTTGAGCAAATTAAAATAATCTTTCGACATCGAAATCATGCTCTTTTCTCTCATTGATAATTCTCTCTATTTCCTTTGCGCTGCTTATTATTACAAGCTTTTTTTATTTATTTAATTATCTGACCATTTCAGCAGCAATCAGGTCTAAGTTAAAACTAGCACGCACCTTGGGAGCTGTCAAATTAGGTAGAGAAGTTTTAAAGTAAAGGAAAAATGAAATAGAGTCGATGAAATTAAACACCCTTAGGAGGGGGCAAGTATGGGGATTGCAGAATTTTTTCAGGTATTTATGATGGTGCTGATTCTGGTAGTCCTCAGCGTCATCGACTAGACTTCCCCGGCAATTCTCGAGGCTTTCACAGCCAACCCCGCCTTGAAACTGTCCGTCGAAGAAAGAAACTCGGCCGAGCGAATCGGATACTCGACACGGGCCCGGATAAATTCCCGCACTAATTGTTCAACATCCTTGTAAACACCATGATCCGCCTGATAAAAACCGGGGTTTTGCATTACCTCAAAACTTTCAGCGGATACTGGAAATATCTTTGCTTCTCGAATAGCGCAAGCTCCGCAAAGCAGCCCTCCCTGCCGCGGACTCCAGCTCCAACGACTATCACTAGATTTTGCACAACGAACGCAGGCGTTTATTCCGGGAGACAGTCCTGCCGCTTTTAAAATTCCGAGCTCAAACTTGAGCACTTCACATGAAATATTCCGAGAAGTAATCCGTTTCAACGTTTCAAGCAGAAAATCAAAAATTTTCGGCGAAGGTTCGTGAATTTCAAATAAAGCGTCTACCAGTTCCGCCAAGTAACAACCGAACGTATACGTTCTGAATGAGTTCCGAAGTTCGAGGATGGGATCAATTAAAAATGATTCGGACAAAAGGTGAAGTTCCGCACGGGCCTTCTCATAAAAAACAATGTCGATGTGATTCAACACCTCGAAATGAACCAGATCGCTGCTTCCCTCTTTGCGCACTCCTTTCACTACTACTTTCATCTTGCCAAAATCACGGGTAAACAGAGTAACAATTAACGAAGTGTCGCGGAAATCAAATTTTTTGAGAACGAGGGCTTCAGTTTTTTGTATGGCCATGGTGAAGTCTCTTGAAAATTCGGTCCTGCAATTTGAACATTATTGCCCGGGCACCCTGTTTTTGATCCTCATACCCAATTAAATGAAGAAGACCATGAATTACGCAATATAACAGCTCCTTCTGCGGGGTATTCCCAAATTCCTGCGCTTGCCGCTTCACCTGATTCCAGCAAACAAAAACATCGCCAAGCAAGCGCTCCCCGCCAACAGCCCGGCCTTCTAACTGACTGAAAGAAATGCAGTCGGTGTCGCTGGCATCACCAAAGAATTGTTTGTGAAGTCGTTTCATCCTACGGGAATCCACAACAAACACACTTACGCCATAGTGTTTTTTGCGAATAAAGGCAAGAACTCTACCAATAAATCTTTCGAGTTCGCGTTTACTGAGTGGACACTTTCGCGCGCTGATCTCGACCGTGATTGAGCTTGTTCGATTTGAGGGATTTTTCTTCATCCTGTTTGGGATACGGAATCCGGGAATGATAAACAGCCATTAAGCTCCGGATAAAACTTTCTTTCACATCATCCAAATCTTTGACAGTAAGATCGCATTCATCCAACTGACCGTCTTTAAGTTTATCCAAAATGATACGGGTTACCAACTCCCGGATAACTTCCGGCGTGTACGCTTCTAGCGAACGGGACGCTGCCTCCGATGAATCGGCCAGCATCACAATCGCGGTCTCCTTCGATTGCGGTTTGGGACCAGGATAGCGAAAGTCATCTGAGTTAATTACTTCGCCATCTTTCTTTTGGTCTAGCGCCTTGCGATAAAAATAATAAATCACACCTGTCCCCTGATGCTCTGGAATAAAATTAATGATAACGTCTTTCAGTTTATTCTTGCGAGCCAACTCAATTCCTTTTTTCACGTGGCTCAGAATAATCATATAACTCATCTGGGGGGTCAAATCGGTGTGCTTTGTTTCTTCACGGCTTGGCTGATTTTCCACGAAATATTCCGACTTCACCATTTTTCCGATATCGTGAAAATAACTGCCGACACGGGCTAAAAGCGCATTCGCGCCAATTGCTTTCGCGGCTTCCTCTGATAAATGACTGACGATCAAACTGTGATGATACGTTCCCGGCGCTTCAATCACCATTTTCTTGAGCAGTGGATGATTCAAATCTGAAAGTTCGAGGAGAGTAATATCCGTCGTTAAATTGAACAAATGCTCAAAAACCGGGAGCAGAAGACTGAAAAGCGGCATGGTAATCAAGAGTCCATTCGCAAGTCCCAGCGCACTCATCTTGGCGGCATCAAGAACCGGAATTCCTTGAAAAAGCTGGGCGGCAAAAATAGTGATACCCTGCGCAGCTCCCACTGTTAGTCCCACCGTAACGAATTGAATACGCTTACGCAGGCCATTTGCGCTGAAAACGCCCATCAACGATCCAAAAAGCCCAAAGAGAAATACCTCAAGTGACCAGCCGCAAAGCAGACTGGACAAAGCTGCGGAAATAAAACCTACTGAAAAACCAATTCGGGGTTTGACCAGCGGGACAAGCAACAATGATGCGAGCGAAATGGGAATGAGATAATACCCCCAGTGGAAATAGAGAATCACTTTTGAAATTAGCAGATTCAGCACCAAAAGCGAATGAATCAAAAGCAAATGTTTTACTGAAAAACCAAGCTTCGGTTCGAAAAACTTGAAATAACTTCCCAGCAAGAGATAAAGCAGGAAAACAATCAGCGCCTGGGAAAATATTTTCTGAAGTATCTCCCGACTTTGCGTCCGTTTTTGGATCACACTGAGGATTTGAACTGTTTCACCGCCAATCCTTCTACCCCGCTGAACAACCAGCTCTCCTCGTTTAATATCTACTTTTATTTCAGCGGTACCTTTAACCGCGGCCTCTCGATGCTTCGCAGAAGCCTTCTCATCCAAAATCAAATTGGCAATGATGACAGAATTCAAAATTCGCGCAAAAGCATCTTTCAACCTGCGATTTCTGCCAAATTTCTCCTGAAGCTTTTCCTGAACCCTGTTGCGAGCATCATCCAATGTGATTAATTTAGCTGTATCAATTTCAAATTCCTGCTTGTCTTCCGCTAAAAGAATTTTATTTCTTCCCTGAGCCATCAAAGTTAGCTTATCTTGAGGCTGTGTAATCCCGGTATGGAATACCTCGGAAAGAATCGCCTCGAGAGCCGTTTGCCAACCAGGCACTTCTTTCTCATCACGCAGCATTTTTATTTCGTCTTCGGAAAAAGCAAGGGACTCATAAAACAGTGATGAAGGAACCACCTTGTCTTTTTTTCGTGACTTGCGATTACCTTGCAATTCTTCAAATAATGCTTTGATTTTTCCAACTGCATCTTTTTCGATATTCAAATCTGTCCGATAAACCGGAAGCGATTGAAGTGACACACGCTGGCGGGCTTCTTCAGTGGCCTTTTGGTTGACATAAGAAAAATCAAAAGGCGCGTAAACCGTCCGGGGTGAGGGTTCGCCTTCTTTGAAATTATAATCCCAGGAATCCGACGACCGATCGTAAACGAGCAAAAAAAGCACCAGCCCAAACGAGCCGGTGTAAATGAGCCCGCGAAGCAATCGATCAGCCCAGGTTACTTGTTGGTTTTTATGGAACATAGCGGTCATAGGCGCGGATAATATCTTTCACCAGCGCGTGGCGCACCACATCGCTTTCGGTCAGATACATGAAATTAATGCCCTTCACACCTTTCAGAATTTTTTGACATTCAATAAGTCCGGATTTTTTACCTCCGGGTAGATCAATCTGGGTGATGTCACCCGTAATCACCAATTTAGACGCGATCCCGAGACGTGTCAGGAACATTTTCATTTGATCATGCGTCGTGTTCTGCCCCTCATCCAAAATGATGAAGGCGTCACTGAGCGTGCGGCCGCGCATGTAAGCCAGCGGCGCCACTTCGATAATGCCGCGTTCCAGATATTTGGCCACATCGTCATATTCGAGCATGTCATAAAGCGCGTCATAAAGCGGACGCAAATACGGATTGATCTTGGCATAAAGGTCACCGGGCAAAAACCCCAGGCTTTCGCCCGCTTCTACCGCCGGACGGGTCAGAATGACTCGGCCGACTTTGCGTTTTTTGAGATAGTCCACCGCCTGCGCAACAGCCAGATACGTTTTTCCGGTTCCCGCCGGACCAATGCACATGACGATATCGTTGCGGACAATGGCTTCCAGATATTCCGATTGATGCGAACTTTTGGCGCGAATCAACTTTCCCTTGTGATGAAACTGAATGTTGTCGAGATTGGCACCAGAATCAGTGACATGTTTCGCGGGCGCAGTGGATTTAGGTTTCTCTTCTTCCCGTGAGCCCACACGGCTTTCTGCGAGCTTTTCTTGAAAAAACTCAAAGGCCTGTTCGACACCGTTTTTCGAGCCCGTGATGATCAGGCGATAATTCTGCGCGGAAATTTTGACTTTGAATTGTTCTTCCGCGAAACGAAGGTTTTCATCCAGCGAGCCGAATAAACGTATCGCCTCTTCGTCAGAATTAAGTTTTAGGATTTTCTTACCCGGTTCAGATTTTGCGCCCATTTTGTTTCCTGTCGAGTTATGCTACCGGCTTTAGATGAAGCTCCTTCAATTGCTTTGGCGCCACTTTGGACGGCGCTTCTGTCATCAAACAAGTACCTTTTTGCGTTTTCGGAAAAGCGATCACGTCACGGATAGATTCCGCTCCGAGGAGTACCGCACACAACCGGTCCAGCCCGATCGCAATGCCTCCGTGCGGCGGAGCGCCGAAACTGAGTGCCTTCAGCAAAAATCCAAATTTCTCCTGAGCTTCCGCCTCGCCGATGCCCAGACATTCAAATACCTGAGACTGAATTCCCCGATCGTGAATTCGAATGCTGCCGCCGCCGATTTCGGTTCCGTTCAAAACGATATCGTAAGCTTTCGCGTGCGCAGTCTCGGGATGGGTCTTCAGCTTCGGAACATCCTCATCCTTCGGCGCGGTAAACGGATGATGCAAAGCCATCAACCGTTTTTCTTCGTCACTATATTCGAACATCGGAAAGTCGACCACCCAGCAAAGTTCGTATTTGCCTTCGGCAATCAGTTTCAATTTATTGGCAAGATAATTCCGGAGTGCGCCGAGTGAAAAACACGAGGTACGCCAATCACTGGCCACCATAAATACGACGTCGCCATTTTTCACGTTGAGGGTTTTTGCTATTTTCTCCAGCACTTCAGGAGTGAAAAATTTCGCTACGGGTGATTCCCACTCTCCGGCCGCGGAACGTTTCATCCACACCAGCCCCTTCGCGCCAAACCCTTTGACGTGCTCAGTCATATCGTCCATATCTTTTCGGGAAAATTGCGCGCCGCCGGAAACCGGAAGCGCTTTGATCGCGCCTTTCGCCTGAATAACATCCTGAAACACTTTAAATCCGGTGTCTTTGAATAGCTCGGTGACGTCCGACATTTCCAGTCCAAATCGGAGATCCGGCTTGTCCGATCCGTAGCGATTCATCGCTTCGTCGTATGACATACGGCGAAACGGGGTTTTAAGCTCGATCTTCATCAAATTTTTAAACACCGAAACTAGCAATCCCTCGATCAAATTCATAATATTTTCTTCGCCGATAAAAGACATCTCGACATCGATTTGCGTGTGCTCGGGCTGACGATCCGCGCGCAAATCCTCGTCGCGGAAGCAGCGGGCCAGCTGATAGTAGCGGTCGATGCCGGACACCATGAGCAGCTGTTTGAAGAGCTGTGGCGATTGCGGCAGGGCGTAAAAATCTCCGGGAGAAAGCCGCGCCGGAACCAGATAGTCGCGCGCGCCTTCCGGCGTACTCTTCGTCAGGCACGGCGTCTCGACTTCCATAAAGCCTTGGCCATCAAAATAAGTTCGCGCGACTCGCGTGACATCGTAGCGGAATTTTAAATTTCGCTGCATCATCTTGCGCCGTAAATCCAGAAACCGGTATTTGAGCCGGACATCGTCAGAAACAAAGGAGTCCTCTGAAATTTCAAACGGAGACTGTTCGGAGGCGTTCAGAATTTTGAGATCGCTTGCTTCAATTTCAATCTCCCCCGTCGGCAATTTCGGATTTTCGGTTCCAGCTGGACGCGGAACGACTTTTCCGGTGACTTGAATCACATATTCCAGGCGGATTTTCTCTGCTTCTTTGTGCAGCTCACGAACCTTTTCTGGATTAAACACAATTTGAGTCAAGCCAAATCGATCACGCAAATCTACAAAAATCAAACCTCCGTGATCCCGGCGTTTCGCTACCCAGCCGGCAACCGTTACTTCTTGGCCGACATTCGATTTATTTAATTCACCCAGCGTATGGGTTCGGAATTTTGTCACAAACAAACTGTTACTCATCGCGAGACCAGCCTTCCTTTCAGATAGGTTTCGATTGCGTCTAATTTAATTTTTTCCTGAGTGCCGGAATTCATATCTTTGACAGAAACAGTTCCTTCACGGAATTCATCTTCTCCCAAAATTAAAACAAAGAGCGCGTGCAAACGATTAGCGATTTCCAAATGTTTTTTGAGCGGTTTGTCTTCGGCGGCGAGTTCTTCGACTCGAAAATCAGCGCCGCGAAGCTGTCCTTGAATTTTCCGCGCGGCAGTTTTTAGTTCAGGATTCCCTCCCAAAACACAAAGATAAATTAATCCGCAGCGCAGACGCTGGGCCGATTCTTCGGTCTTAAACCCTTCTTCGCTGTCGAGCGCCATCAGAAGTCGCTCCATCCCGCACGCGAACCCGCACGCACCAATATCTTTTGATCCACCGAGCTCGCCCACCAGCGTATCGTAACGTCCGCCGCCGCCCACCGCATTCTGGGCGCCAAGCGCGTCATGACTGACCTCGAAAACGGTTCGGTTATAATAATCCAGCCCCCGTACAATTCGCGGCTCAATCTGATACGGGATATCTTTTTCATGATCGAGCAGTTCTTTCACTTTCGCAAAATGCTCCTCGCAGGGTTTACACAGATGGTCTAAAACGCGCGGGGCACCTTCAATCGCTTTCTGACAACCCTCCACTTTGCAGTCGAAGATCCGGATAATATTGGTTTCGATGCGGCGCTGACAGTTTTCACACAAATGCGCGTGCTTCTGTTTCAGATATTCTTTCAACACTTTCCGGTATTCCGGACGGCAGGTTGTTTGACATCCCACACTGTTGATTTTGAGCTGATACCGGCGAAGACCAAGCCCTGCCAGTAGCGCCGTCAATACTTTCAGAAGAAGAACATCATCCTCCGGATTTTTCCCTCCGATTAGTTCAGCGCCCACCTGATGAAATTGGCGAAAACGTCCGGCCTGAGGACGCTCCGCGCGAAAACTGGCGCCGATGTAATAAAGCTTTCCGTCCTTGAGTTGATGCTCGACGAAGGCACGCACGACAGAGGCCGTTACTTCCGGACGCATTACCACATCGCGATCGCCGCGGTCTTTAAACTGAAACATTTCTTTTTGAACGATATCGGTTTCTTCACCAATCGATCGTTGGAACAGAGGTAAGGATTCCAGAATAGGCGTACGGATTTCCTGGAAATTGAAGCGGTTGAAGATATTCCGGGATACAGATTCCACAAACTGCCATTTCCAAACCTGATCCGGCAGAATGTCCATCATTCCTTTAAGTGCTTGATACTTCAAGAGAAAGGCGCCTCCTCGCTAAAAACAAAGGGGTATTTTAGCAAAAAAAAAGGTGACTGTCACTTAGGGTAACAGCCACCTTTTATCTTAAAAATCCGCCCTATTTGGCTTAGACAGCGAAGCGTTGTTTCTTCTGGGAATTACGACGGGCGCGGCGTTTAATTTCGCTGGGCTTTTCGTAATGCTTGCGGGCTTTTAAAATTTTAAGGACACCTTCGCGCTCTACTTTTTTCTTCAAGCGGCGCAGCGCCTTTTCGAGACTTTCATTTTCACCGACGAGAACTTTGGTCACGAGTGAATCCTTTCGTTTAAAGTGCGCGTATTATATCGTCAGTTTTAGTGACTGTCACTTTTTTTTCGTGTATATTAACCGGTCATGAACACGGTTTTTGAATTACGAATGCTGACCCGGACCCTCGCTCGCTGGCTGTATCCCGGCTGGTGCGCTGTTTGCAAACGCCTGCTTCACCTTACTGAAGATCATCTGTGCCGGGCCTGTTTCATCAAACTCGCCCGGATCCGGTTACCTATTTGCCGAGGGTGCGGCGTTGAAATCCCCCCACACACTGAAAAAATAAGCCGTTGCAACGCTTGCCGCGGGAAAGCTATTACCTTCGACGAAATTTTCGCTGTTTTTCGATACGACGATAATTTCAAACAAGTCCTTCATCAAATCAAATATGAGCGCAAATATTGGCTGCTTGAGACGTTCAAGAAAAAAATCAAACGGACATTCCAAAATCAATGGCCCGAACTGCCCTCTTTCATTGTTCCTGTTCCGCTGGACAAATTCCGGATGAAAGAGCGCACTTTCAATCAATCCCTTATCATTGCCGAGACGATATCTAAAATCTTGGATATTCCCATAAAAAAGGATATCCTGCTTCGCCGTGAACACCGTTCGCCTCAAAGCTGGTTGACACGACGGGAACGGCTGGCAAATTTGGAAAACTTGTTTCAAGTGAGAAAGCGCATGAAATTAAAAAATTGCTGGGTCCTCGTAGTTGATGATGTCGTCACCACTGGGGCTACAGTCCAAGAGTGCTCTAAAATGTTAAAGGAGGCCGGGGCCTCAAAGGTCAGCGTATTCGCCTTGGCGCGCACCCCGTCCCTATCATGAAAATCCTGGATCGTTACGTCATCCGTGAACTGGTTATCCCGATCATTTTTTGCTCAGCCAGCTTAATCATGCTTTTTTTGATCGCGGACATTTTCGATAATTTGAGCGAAATGCTCCGGAATAAAACCGATGTCGGCTACATCTTCAAATATTATCTTAATCTGATTCCAATTGCTTTCTCGCAAACTATTTGCTGGGCGACATTGCTGGGCACAATTTTTCTCCTCTTCAATTACAACCGCCACAACGAAATTCTTGCGATGAAAGCAGCCGGCCTTTCGATTGAAACGATTATGGTCCCGATGCTTTATGTCGGCCTGGTCATTGGCATTATGACCTTTGTCATCAATGACCGCGTAGTACCCAACACATACCTGGAAGCCCAAGACATCCGTCATTCTCAGATAGAAAAGAATGCCTCTTCAGCAAAAAAAATGGGGGGCCTGACACTTCATGATGTCACCTATTTTAGCCCCGAGAATGAGATTTTTTATATTCAGACATTTAACACCAAGGAGAACAAAGCGGAAAACCTGAACGTTCTTTTTCTGACTCCAGAGAAAAAAGCCGAGAGAAAAGTAATCGCCAAAGAAGGCGTTTATAAAAGCGGCGTTTGGAAACTGAAGCAAATCACCTCATACGACATGGACGAGCAAGGGAAAATTGTAGGAGATCCCGTAATTCTACCAGAAAAAGATTTTACAGAAGTGAATGTGACGCCAAAAGACTTAATTGAGACATCCCGAGAAAGCATTTATTTAAGTTATAAGGAGCTAAAAGGCCAGATTCAGAAGCTCAAAGAACATCAATTCCGGCTGCACTCTGAAGAAGTAGAGCTAGCTAATAAACTGGCGTCTCCCTGGTATAATCTTGTGATGATTTTGATTGCGGTGCCGATTCTTTCGGTAATTGCCAAACGCAAAGCGTTTGCGATTAATCTCTGTATTTGTTTCGGAGTGGTTCTTGCCTTCCACATCACCAACGCCTTCGCGCAGGCACTCGGAAAATCCGGAGTGCTCTACGCGCCGGTGGCAGCTTGGTTCAGCAATCTCGTTTTTGCAACGGGGGCTCTTTTCAGACTGGATCTTGGAAACCGCTGACAGATTACGTTCCCATCTCCCAGGAAGCGAGGTATTCCTTCTGCTCGGGAGTCAGCGTATCAATTTTAATTCCCATCGCCTTCAACTTTAAGCGGGCAATTTCTTTGTCGATATCTTCCGGAACACGATAAACTTTTTTCTCGAGCTTGCTTGAGTTCTGGACCATAAATTCCGATGAAAGCGCTTGATTAGCAAATGACATATCCATGACAGATGCCGGATGACCTTCCGCGGCGGCCAAATTAATTAGGCGGCCATCTCCGAGAAGATTAACCTTCTTTCCGCTTTTCAACGTGAACTCTTCCACAAATTCGCGGATCTGACGTCTTTTGACGGTGAGTTTGGTCAAGGAAGGTATGTCAATTTCGGCATTGAAATGTCCGGAATTGGCCACAATCGCGCCGTCTTTCATTTTGATAAAATGTTCGCGGCGGATGATGTTTAAATTTCCGGTGACTGTGATAAAAACATCCCCCTCGGAAGCCGCTTCATTCATGCCCATTACTTGAAAACCGTCGAGCGCCGCTTCAAGTGCCTTGAGAGGATCGATTTCCGTCACGACCACTTTAGCGCCCAAACCCCGGGCTTTGTCAGCTACACCACGACCGCACCAGCCATAGCCAGCCACTACCACCGTGCTTCCCGCCATCAAAATATTCGTGGCGCGAATCACACCATCCAGCGTGGATTGACCTGTTCCATAGCGGTTGTCGAAAAAGTGTTTGGTAAACGCATCGTTCACCGCAATGATCGGGTACATCAGAAGCCGTTTCTGCTCAAGACTGCGCAGCCGAATCACGCCAGTCGTCGTTTCTTCGGTTCCGCCGATAATGTCCTGGACGAGATTTTTGCGCTTTGAATGAATAATCGAAACAAGATCGGCGCCGTCATCCATCGTTAAATTTGGGCGCGTATCGAGAACTGCGTTGATGTGCTTGTAATAAGTATTGTTGTCTTCACCCTTGATCGCGAATGTAGGAATGCCGTAATGCTTCACTAAGCTGGCCGCCACATCATCCTGAGTACTCAAAGGATTTGAAGCGCACAAACTCACCTGCGCTCCACCGTCTTTAAGCACGATCATTAAATTCGCGGTTTCCGTCGTGACGTGAAGACACGCTGCGACACGAACACCTTTCAATGGTTTTTCTTTACGGAAACGCTCTTGAATCAGCTTAAGCACCGGCATCGTGCGAAACGCCCATTCAATCCGTAATTTCCCTTTATCAGCTAGTTTCATATCTTTCACATCATATTTTGACATAGATTTTGTTCTCGGCTTTGTGAGTGTCAGTGACATTCGTTGAAGTCTCCTAAATTATAAAAGTTTTTTGAGATCTTTAGCGCGATCAATTTCTTCCCATGTGAAACCATCCTCATCCCGCCCGAAATGCCCGTATGCGGCTGTTTGACGAAAAACAGGACGGCGAAGTTTCAACGTGGTGATAATTCCGCGAGGTGTAAAATCAAAAATATTTTGGATTTTTTCAGCCAGAACCGTGTCGTTTAATTTTCCGGTTCCGAACGTGTTAACCATCACGCTGACCGGCTGGGCAACGCCAATGGCGTAGGCTACCTGAATTTCGCAGCGTCTCGCCAAACCGCTGGCAACAATGTTCTTGGCAGCATAACGGGCAAAATAGCTGGCAGAACGGTCCACTTTCGATGGATCTTTTCCACTGAAAGCTCCCCCGCCGTGCGCACCAACCCCACCGTAAGTATCAACGATAATTTTGCGGCCAGTCAGCCCCGTATCCCCGTGTGGACCACCAATTTCAAAACGGCCGGTCGGATTAACGAGAATTCGCGTCTTGGCATCAAGAAATTTCTTGGAAATAACCTTGGGAACCAGTTTTTCACGAACATCTTTTTCAATCTGCTTCTGTGAGACTTCGGAATCGTGTTGCGTGCTGACAACGACAGTATCAACACGAACGGGTTCTCCGTTCTGATACTCAATCGTCACCTGGGATTTTGCATCCGGTCGCAAATAAGTAATTAAACCTTCTTTGCGAAACCGCGCAAGTTCACGAACCAGATGATGCGCCAGCATAATCGGCATCGGCATCAACTCGGGAGTCTCATCCGTGGCATAGCCAAACATCATACCTTGATCTCCTGCACCTCCAGTGTCAACGCCCATCGCAATATCAGGAGATTGTTTTTGCACCGCCTGAAGAATGCCACAAGTGCGGTAATCGAAACCCATCTTCGCATCGGTATAGCCAATTTCGCGAATCGTATTGCGTACAATCGTGGGAATATCAATGTGAGCATTCGTGGTAATTTCACCGGCGACCACCACGGTTCCTGTAGTCACCAGCGTTTCGCAGGCAACGCGGCCTTGCGGGTCTTGTTCTAAAATTGCATCCAGAATCGAATCTGAAACCTGATCGCAAACCTTGTCGGGATGTCCTTCACTAACCGATTCGGAAGTAAATAAATTTTTCACTGCTTTGGATGAATGAACGGCTTTCTTGCCAGCTGTAGCCTGATTTGTACTTTTCAAAGTTGCCACTCCTCCCTCGTTATCATTATTGGAATTCCATTTTGGGGTAGAAAACGTCTTTTTTGCCATTTTTTTCTCCTTAAACCGATTTTTTTTGCATCAACTGATTGACTGTTTTGTAGGACGCTAAATCTCCAATGTCATACCAAGAGCCCTCCAGCTTGACTCCATAAACCTGTGAGCGCTTTATAAGCCACTGAATAAAATATCCGGGAGCATCCGGATTGTTCTTCTCAGAAAGATATAAGTCCAATAGTTGCAACGTACCTTGAGGGAAATAATAAACCCCAGTACTCGCCAACGTGGTGGTTGGGTTCTGAGGCTTTTCCAAAAAGGAGCGTATTTTATCATTCGGCTGAACTTCGACCAAGCCATAATTTTTAGCCAAAGATGGATCTTTTACATCATATATCCCTATAGAAGCAAAGGGGTTATGAGTACGGGCAACGCTAACAAAGTCCTCCAAATCAAATGTAAAAAAGTTATCTCCTGCCAAAACCAGAACATCATCTTGAACTCGTCCTTGTTCAAGAACCAGATTCAAATCCCCCAAAGCGCCCAATCGGGTTTCATTACTCGTCGTCCCGTCATTAATAACAACAATTTGACGGTCGAAAACCTTCTGCCCCAGATTCCAACTTTCGAAATGTCCCGCAAATTTGGTATTGGTTACGATAAAAAGCTGGTCAATCTCTTTGAGAGGACGGACTCTGTCGAGAAGGTGCTCCAGCATGGGGCGATCGCCTACGGGAAGTAAAGGTTTTGGGGTATTTTCAGTCAGAGGATAAAGTCGTACAGCATAGCCGGCGCAAAGAATAATAACTTTCATAGTTATTGCTTTATGAGTTCTTTCTTAAGTGTATCAATCACCTGAATGGGGGTGGGATCTACATCATTCAACATGGCCAAATAAAAACTGACAAAATCGCTGAGATACGCCAGAGAAAACATCCTGGCTAGCGGTGAATTTCCACGGGCGGTCAAATCGACTACGGACGCTCCCGTTTTTTGAATTACTGTTTTAGAATAATTGAAGCGGTGCTTAATTCGCGGATGGTCATGTGATGGGTCCAACAAAAAAATCGCGGCGAATTGATTTAATAAATGTTTTGGCTCGTGCCAGCCCACAATTTCATTATGTGTCATCTCAGGAAAAAGATAATGCCCCGCGAGCGTTTTTGCGTTTTCCTCGATTTGTTCGCGCCAGCGCAGAGCCACTGCCTCCATATAATCAGTTGAGGCGTAAATAATCGGATATTTGCCCTGAATCAGCCGCGCCAGCTGTTTCGCAGGATTCTTCGTCTCTGGAATTGAAACTCCATACTCATCCCCCGCCAAACGCTCAAGTAATGAAATCGACTCTTCCGCTTCTAGCTTCGTAGACGACGTAATTCCGAATTTCTCAAGAATTGAAAGGATTGAAATAATCGAAAATCCCATCGCAGCCCGAGGCGGATAGCCGGACGGAATACGCACACAATCAAAGCCTTTTTCTTCAGCCATCCGGGCAAGACACCCACCCGAGGTTACCGTTACCAGTTTGGCCTTTTTTCGAACCGCCTCGTCAACAGCCGCAAGGGTTTCTTCCGTATCACCGGAATAACTGCAGGCGATCACGAGCGTACTGGAATTCACAAATTGAGGAAGCCGGTAATGGCGAAGAACGGTGATGGGAATGGGGCAGGAGTAAATGAGCCGTGAACGCACAAATTCAGCTCCAATAGCTGACCCCCCCACTCCTGAAAGTACTATGGAAGAAATTGCTGTCGAAGGTTTTCGAAGTTCGAATTTATTTTTCAGAGCTTCTTGAAGCTGCGCGGGAAATTTCAAGATTAAATCAAGAAAATCGCCAGAATCAAGCAGACGAATTTGATCTAAATTTTCAAGATCAGTCATGTCAAATACTCATCCGAAAATCCCGGAATCAGGCGGTTCAATTCTTTCTCAGCGTAATTACGAATTTCTTCGGCCGTATGGAAATCACTCAACACTTTTTCAGCCAAAGCTTTCACATCACTGAAATTCACGGATCGAATCACCTTTTTGATTTTAGGTAAAACAAACGGACTAGTGCTCAACTCGTCGACACCCATCCCCACCATCAACAAAGCTGAGACAGGGTCCCCACTCATTTCACCGCAAATACCCACCCAAATTTTATTGTCGTGCGCATTCTTGATCGTTTGCTGAATCAACCTCAAAATTGCGGGGTGCGTCGGCTGATACAGATAAGCAATTTTTTCATTCACACGATCGACCGCAAGAGAATATTGAATCAAATCATTGGTACCGATCGAGAAAAAGTCCGCTTCTTTAGCCAGTGAGTCACTGGTGATTGCGGCCGATGGAATCTCAATCATGGCCCCGACATCAATATCTTTATCGTAGGGAATGCCTTCTTTTGTGAGCTCTTCACCCACCGAACGTAAAATTTCATGCGCCTGGCGAAGCTCGTCCAGATTGGAAATCATCGGGTACATAATTTTTAAATTACCATAATGACTGGCCCGAAGAATAGCACGGAGCTGAGCGCGGAACACGTCAACACGTGTCAGGCAAAAACGAATAGCCCGCCAGCCAAGAAACGGATTCATTTCACGCGGCACATCCAGCGAGGAAAGAAACTTATCGCCGCCTAAATCCAAAGTGCGGACAACAACGGGATTAGGCTTCATCTGCTCGGCCACGGTCTTGTACGCCACGAACTGCTCTTCTTCGGTCGGCAAATCCTGACGATTTAAATAAAAATATTCAGTGCGGTAAAGCCCGATCCCATTGGCTCCGTGAGAAATAACAGAGGGAATCTCATCTGGAAATTCGATATTGGCTGCCAATTCCACCTGATGTTTATCTTTAGTTTCAGCGGGAAGATTCCGGAGCTTTTCGAGCTCCAGAATGTACATTGCAAACTTTTTTCCTTCCGATAAATATTTTTCTACGGTGCTTTCATCTGGGTTAATGATGACCAGCCCGTGCGTCCCATCGATAATCAGCTTATCGCCGCTTGTTACTTCTTTACTAATTCTCTCGAGTCCAACAACTGCCGGGATTTCCATGGAACGCGCCATAATGGCCGTATGGGATGTGGGACCTCCGATATCAGTCGCGAAACCAATCACATTTTTACGATCCATTGTTGCCGTATCCGAAGGCGACAGATCGTGCGAGACAACAATCACGGCCTCACGCAAACTCACAAGCGATTCACGCTCCTGGCTCATCAGATGCGACAAAACCCGCTTCCCGATATCTTTGATATCTGAAATACGCTCTTTTAGATATTCATCGTCTATTTGGGAAAACGCGTGAAAGTAGCGCTGGAGAATAACGCTAAAGGCATACTCGGTGGTCACTTTTTCCGACTTGATCAAACCAATCACGTCTTCAATCAAAGTCCGATCTTCCAGAATCAAAAGATGTGCATTAAAAATATCTGAATGATCACGTCCGATTTCCTGAGAGATTTTTCGGCGGATACCCAATAGTTCCGCTCGGGTTTTGGTAAGCGCTTCCTCAAACCGAGCGATTTCATTCGGGATCTCGGAATCTTTGACGTTAACTTTCGGAACCGTAATTTCCTCAGCGCGCAAAACTTTCACTTTACCGATCACAACGCCGGGAGAAACCCCAATCCCTTTTAATGTTCGCATGTACTATTCTCCAAAATTATTGTTCACCAGTTTTTCAACTTCCTGGACAGCCCGCTTTGCTTCAGGCCCTACCGCCTCCAGAGACAACGTGGTTCCCTGTCCTGCAGCAAGCATCATAAGGCCCATAATTGATTTGCCATTTACTTTTTGTTTGCCTTTACGGACGGTAATTTCACAATTAAATTTGCTCGTGGTTTGCACAAAAAGTGCTGCGGGCCGAGCGTGGAGCCCCAGTTTATTTTTAATTACAACTTTCTTCTCAACCGATTCCTCACTAGGAGACTCGGGCAACGGATTTTTCATGTTTTTCCTTTTTATCTTCATCTTCTCGCTCTTTGAATTCCTCAAACTTTTCAAAAATAAGTTTGGCTAAATTTTCAGAATGATGGCGAACCTGCCCTTCCAGCTGAACCACATCACCCGCTGATACCTGATATCCCATCTCTACAATTCTTTCTAAATCCAAAACGACCTTGGACGCGCCCTCGGCCTCGTAACGTTTCACGATTGAATCCGGCACGGCGCCATTATTAATGATGACGCTATCAATCAAATGAGGATTGGTATGTTCCACCAAAACCCGAATGTGATCAGAAGCCGTAAGGTGCTCCGTTTCACCTGGCTGAGTCATCACATTCGCAACATAAACTTTATAGGCATCCGAAGCTATAATATGTTTTTGAAGCGCCGGAATCAGCACATTCGGCAGCACGCTGGTATACAAACTACCTGGCCCAAGAATAACAATATCAGCATTATCAATCGCATCAAGCGCCTCTTCGGTAGCATTGCAATCTTCGGGATTAAGACGGAGAGAACGGATTTTTTTCCGTTTTGAGGTAATGTTGGTTTCCCCCTCCACCTCTGTCCCATCCTCAAATGTGGCAACAAGACTGACGTTCTCAAGACAGGAAGGGATTACACGCCCGCGAATCGCCAGCACTTTGCTGGATTCTTTCACTGCTCGGTCAAAATCTCCGGTAACTTTCGACAGCGCCGTGATAAACAAATTACCAAAACTGTGGCCTTTAAGCCCCTGTCCATCCTCAAATCGATATTGAAAGAGTTCACTCATAAGCGGCGCCTGGTCAGCAAGGGCCACAAGACAGTTGCGAATATCCCCCGGAGGCAAAATATCCAATTCTTTTCGAAGCCGACCGGAACTTCCTCCGGTATCTGTTACGGTAACAATTGCCGTGATGTTGTGCGTAAAAAGCTTCAATCCCTGAAGCAAAGCACTAAGTCCTGTTCCACCTCCAATGGCCACAACACGCGGAGCTCGTTCCAATGTCCGTTCAACACGATTTTGATAAACGATATCCACCAAAGGCTCTTCTTTTTCTTTGGGCATCAAAGCACGCACAAAAGTCCGGAGCATATTTTTGACCGAAACTACAACTAAAAACACACCGAAAATCAAAATAGCGGTCACAAAACCCGCAAGCAACAGATTGGTCTGAGATAGGGACTTCACCGAGGTGAGCGAAATCAAAACGAGAAGAGACAATCCCAGCGAGCACAAAAATATCCACCGCTTCACGCCCATCCCAGGATAAAACCATTTGAAAAAACTCACGAGCAACTCCTTTTAATTGAATCAGTCCGAGGCATCCCGTTCGGCCATCTGCCGAATCAGATCTTCATTAAACTGTTTGGCCGTATGAATCCCCATTCGCTTGAGCCGTTGATTCAGTGCCGCAACTTCCACCAGAACAGGAATATTTCGTCCTGGAATAATTGGAATAACAAGATGCGGAAGACGCACGCCAAGAAACTCTTTCCAGCTTTCAGTCAGTCCCGCTCTTTCATATTCAATTTCCGCATTCCATTTCTCAAGCGTGACGGCCATCAAAATACGTTTCTGATTACGCACAGCGCCAACGCCAAAAAGAGACATGACGTCAATTATGCCCAACCCCCGGATTTCCATGTGATGACGAATCACCTTGCTGGAATATCCCATCAGCACATCTCCCGGCGTACGCTTAATTTCCACCACATCATCTGCCACAAGTCGTTGTCCGCGCTGAACCAGCTCCAACGCAGTCTCGGATTTTCCAACTCCACTTTTACCCATCAGCAAAGTTCCTACTCCGTAAACGTCCAACAGCGTCCCATGAACCGATGAACGCGGGGCCAACGCATCCTCAATAAAAATGGTGGTGCGCCCAATCAAATTCGTCGTTCTCAGGGGAGAGCGGAATATTGGAATGCCGCTTTTGACAGCATAATTCATTAAACTTTCAGGAGCAGACTGATTTTTTGTAATAACAATGCACGGAATTTTGTAACTGAAAAATTTTTTTAATGACTGCTCTCTTTTTGCCGCCGGTTGTTTATTTAAGAATGCAACTTCTGTCGTCCCTAAAATCTGGACACAATCCGAAGCAAAATAGTCATAGAAACCCGCGAAGGCAAGTCCGGGCCGATGAATTTCCGAGGACTTAATTTTCCCGGTTAAAGGAATTCCCGGAGTAATCAGTTTGAGTTTGAGCGTATCCTTTAGCGAATCAAAAAGATCTTTGACGAGAACAGCGGGCATAAGATTACACAATATCCTTTGGAATGAACGTTAAGATTTCTTGTCTTCTTCCGCAGCAATAAGTTGGTACACATCTTTTTCTGACTTAGCGTTGCGGATCAGCTGACAGAAATAACTGTCACGAAGTAACCGGGAAACCCTGGCCAAAGCTTTAAGATGGGGACCTGCGGAATCTTTGGGCGCCACAAGGAGAAAGAAAATATAGACTGGTTCACCGTCTAAAGAATCAAAATTTACACCTTTCTGACTAATACCCAGACAAGCGCAAAGCTCTTTGACCTTATCCGTTTTACCGTGCGGAATGGCAATGCCCTGCCCAATTCCTGTTGAACCAAGATTTTCACGGTCAATCAACGATTTCACAACGGCCTTTTTATCGCCTAAATCTTTTGATTGAGCCAGGAGATTGACAAGCTCGTGCAGTACGCCCTCCTTGTCCACAGCCTGCAAATTTAACGTCACTGCTTTGGGATCCAAAATATCTGTAATCTTCATACTAGCTTGCCGCTCCTTTCACAGTCAGAAATTAAATTATGATTCGATTAAACCGTAACTTCCCTTTTTCTTCTTATAAAGAACACTCAATCGTCGGGAAGCTGCATTTTCAAACACAAGAAAATCCTGATCCTCAACATCCAATTGAAGGCGAGCTTCTTCCAAAGTCATCGGTTTTGAACCAACTAATTCCCGTTCGATTAATACTCCAGGAAAACCGCCCCCGAGAACCGCTTCTTTTCTTTTCGCCACACGCTTGGCGTCATGCCCCTTAATTTTTTCAGTTTGACGTTTAATTTGGCTTTCGATACGGTCGACAGCCCGGTCGATAGCGATATAGAGATTCTCTTCGCTGGAACCTTCCGCAAACAAATGCAGCTTTTTCCCTTTCAGGGATACTTCTGCGGTGTTCAAATACTTTTCAGTTTTAAGTACAATATGAGCGGCATCCACCCCGCTAAAAAAATGCTTGAGTTTTTCCAAACGCTCGTTGATGTAGGATTTCATTCCTGAACGAACTTGAATGTGTTTACCTGTAATAGAAACTTTCAAAGCAAACCTCCTATTTTTTTAAGCGAGAACGAATTTTTCACCAAGATAAATTTCCCGTGCCTTCTTATCGGTTGCCAAATAATGAGAAGTTCCCGAAGTCAAAATTTTCCCTTCGGCCATGATATACGAACGGTCCGTAATAGCCAGTGTTTCGCGAACACTGTGATCCGTCAAAAGAATACTGAGTTTTTGTTCTTTTAGGCGGGAAAGAATTTTCTGCACTTCAAACACCGCGATGGGATCCACTCCACTAAAGGGTTCGTCGAGAAGAATCAAGGAAGGATTAGTCACCAATGCACGCGTAATTTCAAGACGGCGCCTCTCCCCGCCCGATAAGGTGTAGGCTTTATTTTTGGCAAGATGAGAAATATCAAGTTCTTCCAGCAAGTGCCGCAAGCGGTTCTCGCGCTCTTTTCTGGGAATATCGAGCGTCTCCAAAATAGCCATGATATTTTCTTCAACAGTCAGTTTTCGAAAAATAGAAGGTTCTTGAGCCAGATAACCGATACCCAGCCGGGCGCGCTTGTACATCGGAAGATTGGTGATATTTTCTCCGCGGAAAAAAATTTCGCCTTGGTCAGGGCGAATCACACCGACGGTCATATAAAACGTGGTGGTTTTGCCAGCACCGTTGGGACCAAGCAGTCCGACAATTTCACCGGGGCCAATGTGAATCGAAACATGATTCACCACTGTCCGGCCTTTGTATGCTTTTACTAAATTTTTTGTCTCTAATAGATTCATGATTGTGTACTTACCGGAGCTTCCTGAGCTTCCGAAGCGAGGGTTCCTCCCGCGAGCGCAGAAGTTTTTTTGTTTTGTCCTAAATTTCCCAAAGCCTCAAAACCTCTTATATTAGCTCCCTTACCGCCCACAAGATAAAGCGCCTCGGTATCTCCACCGAGAATAATGCGCCCCTCCTCCGCCAGATACACGACACTATCACTGAAAGTCTCATTTCCTTCGGGATTACGGATAACCACATTACCGGTGGCAATAATTTTATGAACTTTTTTGGACACCTTGTTATAAATGACTTCCATTTCATCCGCCGTCAGACGGCCGCGCGAATCCTCAGCCACAACGTTTTTATGAAACTTAGCGATATTTTTATCATAGTCAATATCCAGCGGACCGTCGCAGGTGATCGTGGTGGGAATTTTCTTACCGCCATCATCACTCTGGACTACCACCGTAACATTTTTTTTGAACTTAACGTTTTTCATCTGCGAATCGCCAAAAGCGCCGTCGCCTTTGATATTCAGATTGTCTTTTTTCACAATCGCGGTCGCATCCGTCTCAATGGTCTTTTTGCTCGGGAAAATATCGAGGGAATCGGTAATCATCTTTGCGCCATTCTCAGTCGTGGCGACTACATTATTATTAAGATGCACCTTCCCCGAGGCTTTATCGAACATGCCGTCATCCGCAGTCACGGTTACTGGTTGTTCATCGGCATAGGCTTTAGCAATGACATTGCTGAGTACCACAGTGCGTGAAAAAATATCCGCGGAGTCCCCGTCGATAACCAGCTCTTTAGCTCCATTGGTTTTGTATTTGGAAAAACTAAAGCTGTAAACTTTATGACTTGGCTCTTCAACTTTCTGCTGCTGCGCGATATTTTGGGATACCGGATTTTTCGAAGCCTGATAGACTTTAAAGGCCACCGATCCCACATAAGCCACCACCACAATCAAACTAAAAAAAATAAAACGCTTTACCATTAGAGTTACTTCCTTTCTTTAAAATTTCCCGCCGCTGGGAGTTTTGTTTTCCACCGGCGGTGCATCCAAACCCACTGTTCAGGATAGAGACGAATATATTTTTCTATCGCCGCGTTCCATAAACGGGTAATTCGTTCAATCTCATCACTTCGCGGGGCATCTGGGTTCGGAAAAATCGGCTCATCTAAAATCATCTGATAACTGTCATCCGGCTGACGAATCATAAATCCCGGTACTATCGGAGCGCCGGTTGCCAGACTTAATACCGCAGGGCCAACCGGGGTATACGCCGGATGATCGAAAAAAGGAACGAAAATGCCGTCAATACTGTCTACATCTTGATCGGCAACAATGCCCAGAATCTGATTTCCCTTAAGCGCCCTCAAAACCGCCTTGGGGGAATCCTCCCGGTAATAAGTTTCCACCCCCTTTGACAATCGCGTGTTCACGATCAATTGATTGTAAGGCTCATAATAAATTCTGCGGCCAATCACGCAACCCGGATACCCATGAACGGTAAACGTGGAGGCCAAATATTCCCAATTGCCAAAGTGACCGGAAACCATGATCAGACCTTTGCCTGCCGCGAGCAACTGATCCACTTTCTGGAACTCATCATTCCAATGAACAATTTTATTCCAATTCGCCCGGCTAAATCGCGGATACAAAATCCAGTCCACTCCGGATTTGGCGCAATTGACGAATACTTCACGACCGATCCGCGCTATTTCTTGATTCGATTTCACATTTCCGTAAGCAAACCGAAGATGGGAAAGAGTTTTTTCTCTTTCTTTTTTCAACAGATCAAATGACAAAGAACCAATTCCGGCCGCGAGTGCCAGTGCCAGTCGGCGCGGCAAAAGCCGGACAAAACCGATAAAACCCCTTGCCAATAAATAAAGCCAATAACGGTACGGCTTATTTTTCAAACCAGTCCCACCTTCAAAAGGTCTTGTACGTCTAAAAGTCCGACGACTTTCGACTGATCATTCACCACCGGAAGCTCATCGATTTTCCGGTCGCGCAAAACTTGAAGCGCTTCGGCCGCAAGTTTGTTTTCAGAAATATTGAGTGGATTTTTCGTGGCAACGCTCACAATAGATTCAGAAAGAAGATCGCGCCCATCCACTTCTAAGCGGCGGCGCAAATCGCCATCCGTGAAAATCCCGACCAGCTTTCCCTTTTTATCCACCACGGTGCAGGAACCGCTTCGTGAGCGGGTAATCGCAATCAAGGCGTCCTGAACATTGGTCTTTTCAGACACTACCGCGTGATCTTTCCCCTTACGCATCACGTCTCTGACGCGCAAAAGTTTTTTACCAAGACTACCACCTGGGTGCAAAAAAGCAAAATCTTCGGGCCGAAATCCCCGTTTATCCAGAACCGCCAAGGCCAGAGCATCCCCCATCGCCAAAGCCGCAGTTGTGGAGGCCGTCGGCGCAAGATTCAGCGGACAGGCCTCTTTTTTAATCTCGATATTTAACAGCACATCCGCATGCCGGGCCAGTGTCGACTTGGAATTTCCCGTCATCGCGATCACGTGCGCGCCAATTTTTTTGATCGTCGAGAGAAGTTTGGTGATTTCCTCGGTTTCACCGCTGTTGGAAATCGCGAGCACCACGTCTTCGCGTTTCAACAAACCTAAATCACCGTGAATCGCTTCCGCCGGATGCATAAAAACACTTGGAGTTCCGGTCGAGGATAACGTGGCAGAAATCTTACGGCCGATAAAACCGGGCTTGCCCATCCCCGTCACAACCACGCGGCCGGAGCAATTAAAAAGAAACTTCACGGCATCGTCAAAATTTTTATTCAAACTCCGCTTGAGCCCGTTAATCGCGCGTGCTTCGATATCGAGAACATTTCTCGCAAGAGCAATTGAATTAGCCATTTATGCCACAGCCTCTTTCAAATCCTTCAGGAGTTTCAGAAGGTCTTTTAAATTTTTGAGCGGAATCGCGTTCGGCCCGTCCGACAACGCTTTATCCGGATTCTCGTGAACCTCAAAGAAAAGCCCGTCAGCGCCTGACACCACGGCGCATTTGGCTAACGTCGGAATAAATTCCCGCTGACCGCCGGAAGCATGCCCCAATCCGCCCGGAAGCTGCACCGAATGCGTGGCATCAAATACCACTGGATAGCCGAACCCGCGCATCACCGGAATCGAGCGAAAATCGCTGACAAGATTGTTATAGCCGAAAGAAATACCACGTTCGGTCAACAGAATTTTTTCATTCCCCGCTGCGGCAATTTTTTTCACCACATTTTTCATATCCCACGGCGCCAGAAACTGTCCTTTTTTCACATTCACCACTTTACCCGACTTCGCAGCGGCAACAAGCAAATCGGTCTGCCGGCACAAAAACGCGGGAATCTGAATAATATCCAGCACGCCGGCGGCTTCACGCATTTGTTCGGTCTCGTGCACATCGGACAAAATCGGAACGCCAATTTCTTCTTTCACTTTACGCAAAATCCTCAATCCTTCTTTCAGGCCAGGACCGCGAAAAGATTCCGAAGAAGAACGATTCGCCTTGTCAAAACTCGCCTTAAACACGTACGGAATTTTAAGATCGCGCGCGATTTTCGAAATCTTTTCCGCGTGCCGGAGCGTAAACGCCTCACCCTCAATCACACACGGACCCGCGATCAAACAAAATGGATTTCCGTTTCCGAAAGAAACTTTTGTTCCCGGAAGGCAGACTTCTTTAACAGACAACAACTTTTTTGCTTTCGTCATAAAATTCCTCTGCCGCCAATGTATCGCGACCATCCTCTTTCGCAAGCTGATCGGAACCATTACTGTTTTCCGCGCTGTCCCTATCCCCTTCATGAATTGGCTCGGCAGCAATCGGCCGGCCCAGCTTTTTCCGGTTCTCCAGCGAATGTTTGATAAATTCGCGGAACAGCGGATGCGCCTGATCGGGCTTCGACTGAAATTCCGGATGAAATTGCCCGGCCACAAACCACGGGTGATCCAGAATCTCAATGATCTCGACCAGATTCCCATGCGCGTAAATACCAGAGAAGGTTAGCCCCAGTTTTTGAAATTCATCCCGATATTTATTGTTGAATTCGTAACGGTGACGATGGCGCTCCGACACTTTTTCGGTTTCGTACGCCTCGTAAGCCCGAGTTCCCTTTTTGACTTCACAGGGATAAGCCCCCAGCCGCATCGTCCCGCCGAGATCTTTCACATTTTCCTGCTCTTCCAGCAAACTGATGACGGGATAGGAAGTCTTTTTATTAAACTCGGTGGAATTGGCGTTTTTCATTCCCGCTACGTTGCGCGCAAATTCGATGGAGGCGCATTGCATCCCCAGACAGATACCGAAAAACGGGATTTTATTTTCCCTGGCGTACTGAACCGCTTTAATCTTCCCCTCAATCCCGCGATCGCCAAATCCGCCCGGAACCAAAACCCCGTCAGCATCCTTAAGCGCCTCGACAACACGTTTGTCGGTCAAATGCTCGGCATTCACTTTTTTGATAATAACCCGGGCATTATTCGCCACACCGCCGTGCCGCAGCGCCTCGAAAATGGATTTGTAGGCATCCTGAAGTTCCATATATTTTCCGACCACCGCCACCTTCACCTGATATTTCGGGCGCAGTGTCGGATCCACCACGTCTTTTTTCCATGACGAAAGATCGCAAGGAGCATGATCCAGATGAAGCAGATCACAAATAACCTTATCCATTTTCTGCTCTTTGAAGACGAGCGGCACTTCGTAAATGCTCCGCACATCACGCGCCTCAATCACAGCCTTATCCTCGACGTTACAGAAAAGCGCGATTTTGTCCTTCAATTCTTTGGATAATTTTTTCTCCGTCCGGCAAAGCAAAATATCAGGTTGAATACCAATTTCCCGGAGCGTGCCGACGCTATGCTGAGTGGGTTTGGTTTTCAGCTCCCCCGCCGCCTTGATAAAAGGAACCAGCGTCAGATGAATGTAGAGCACGTTGTCTTTGCCGACATCATGACGGAATTGACGGATTGCCTCCAGAAAAGGAAGAGATTCGATATCACCGACCGTCCCGCCGACCTCGGAAATCACGATATCAACGCGTTTGCCTTGAGACACCGCGCGAATGCGCTCTTTGATTTCGTTGGTGATATGCGGAATCACCTGAACGGTTTTTCCCAGATAATCGCCGCGACGTTCTTTTTGAATGACTGAAAAATAAATCTGCCCTGTCGTCATGTTATTGATCTTTGTAATCGAGCCGTTGGTGAAACGCTCGTAATGCCCTAGATCAAGATCCGTTTCAGCACCGTCTTGCGTTACATATACTTCGCCGTGCTGATACGGATTCATCGTGCCGGGATCGACGTTGATATAAGGATCAAGCTTCTGCATCGCGACTTTGAATCCTTGAGCTTCAAGGATTTTGCCAATCGATGCTGCGGCAATTCCTTTTCCGAGCGAACTGACTACACCCCCCGTCACAAAGATGTATTTTGGCATAACGAATCCCTTTCTATTTTCTGGCAGCGGCCTCAAGCGTCCGCCGCACCGCGTCCAAATCTTCCGCGGTATCCACTCCGATTGAATCAAAAGTTGTTTCCACCACCTGAATCGAAATTCCGTTCTCCAAAAATTTCAACTGCTCCAGCTTTTCCGCCTGCTCAAGGATCGATGGCTTCATCGCCGTGTACTGTTTCCAAAATTCCGCGCGATAGCAGTAAATGCCGAGGTGTTTCCAATAACTGACATCGCCGCCATCGCGGAAACACGGAATCGGCGAGCGTGAAAAATAAAGCGCTTTACCTGCGTTATCACAAACCACTTTCACCACATTTTTGTTCTGATACTCATCAGCCTCGGTTTTGTGAAGCGCCAAAGTACCCACCAAAAATTCTTTTCGATCGCGGAACGCGCGAATCAACAAATCTACATTCTCGCCGGGCATCAGTGGCTCATCGCCCTGAATATTGACGTAAATATCTGCCCGGATTTTTCCGGCTACTTCCTGAATTCTCTGCGTCCCGCTTTGATGCTCGGTCGAGGTCAGCACCGCATTACCGCCAAATCCCTTTACCAGATCCACGAGCTTTTGATCGTCGCAGGCCACCACCACATCATCCAGCGATTTGGCCTCTTTCACATTTTCGTAAACGTGCTGAATCAGAGGTTTGCCGCACAAATCTCTCAAAAGTTTTCGCGGAAGTCGGGTCGATTCAAGCCGCGCGGGAATCACGCCCAGAACTTTCATGACCGGACCTTTCCATTGCGAAATGCCGCGATTAATTCTTCGGGAGTCGTGACCGCAACGCCCAATTTTCCGACCACAATGCCGGCCGCCAGATTCGCAATCTTGGCTGCTTCTTTCATCGTAGCGCCGACAGCCAAAGCCAGCGCGAACACTGAAATCACGGTGTCTCCGGCACCCGCCACGTCATACACTTCGCGGGCCGCGGTGTTGATGCGGGTGAGATCGCCATTTTTCTCAAAAAGTGCCATGCCGTCTTTGCCGAGCGTAATCAAAACGGAATCGCATCCCAGTTTTTCAAGGAGCCGCTCACCGACTTCTTCGAGCGTCAGTTTTGGCCCTTCCCCGTTTCGAACTGCTCCATAAGCCTCATGATGATTTGGTGTAATTGCCGTCACGCCTTTGTAATACGAAAAATGTTTTTCTTTCGGATCAACCACCACTTGAATTTTCGCGCGGCGGGCCATCTGAATCACATTCTTCAGCAAATCCTCGGTAATCACGCCTTTGCCGTAATCTTCGATGATGATGACATCGGTATCTTTCAATTTTTTGGCGACGAAATCGATGATGCGATCCGCATCTTTTTTGCTGATCGACTGCACGCTTTCACGGTCATAACGAACGACCTGTTGAGAATGGGCAATGATGCGCGTTTTAATCGTCGTCGGGCGCGCTTTATCGATAATCACGCCACCCGTTTCAATCCCTTGCTTGCGCATCGTTTTGGTGAGCATGCGCCCGTGAATATCCCGTCCGAGAACGCCGCAGGGGTAAACGGTTCCCAGCATGCTGCGGATGTTATTGGCAACGTTCAGCGTACCGCCCGGCATAAACGACTGTTTTTGAACGTTCACCACCGGAACCGGAGCCTCGGGGGAAATGCGGTTCACATCCCCCCAGATAAACTCGTCCAGAATGAAATCACCCAAAACAAGAATGCGGGCTTTGTTAAATCGGTTCACAATTTGGCGAAACCGGTTCTGGGTTTTTTCATCTAAAACAAATTGGTTTTCTTTAATCAGTGTAGGCATAAGTGTCCGTTGTCATTAGAAATTCAAACCCTTTATTATACCTAAAATTCGCGGCCGAATCACGCCACATTTACCGTTTCATGGGAAACCAGAACAATGTTCAAGGCACCGGCAATAATCACGTGAAGCTCAGCAAACAACGGCAGGCGGACATCATCATCGGTCACCCAAATCTTGGCCCGGCCCTTTTTGTAGAGTTTCTTGCCCCGCCTGGCTTTCGGCTCGATCACCATCATGGGCACACGGCCTTGCCCCCCCATCCGGAAATTATCTTTTTTCAGCACCTTGATGGTCACATCATAATTTTTCTCATCCGAGTGAAGAACCGCCGCTACAGTATCGCCCACCTTCACATTCTGAGTGCGGAACCAATAACTGACCGAAACAATGTCCTGAACTTTGCCGGGGATGTCCGTGACTTTGTGCTCGTTTTTCTTTTTGTTCAGGTAATAAGCCTTGTTTTTGTCATAATCAAAATCATTAATTTCGTCGTAAGTGTGATCCCCTTCTGAAGCTCGGATGATGAAACGATGCGAATAAAAATTCTCACAATCGACATAGCTGTCATGATAATCGCGGATGCGGAATAATAAATCCAAAATCGACGTGGTGCGGGAAAACGCCTCGATGTGATAGCAGTCCCGCCCGTTGATTTTCACAATCTCTTTGATCGTCGAGGTCGTGCGGCCCGCCTCAAGGCCCATCCAGCGAATGCTGAATGTCAGCTGTTCCCCAACAGGGAGTTTTTTAAGACCGGGCGATACACCCTCGGGTAATTTTTCTTCAACAACCGCTAGAGGGGCCTGAACAGGTGCCGATGCAGGTTCTAGCGTCGGTGCGGGCGTTGGTACAGGCGCGACCGGAACTTCTGAAACGATGGATTGCTTCGCGATTTCTTTCTTCCCGTAATATCCCGGCGGAAGCGAACAGCCGGTCAGAGCCAGAATCAGAAATCCAATCGCAACTAAGTTTAGTGTTTTAAGCACGTAAAAAATTTCCTTTCTTGAATCGCGGCGGCAACGTCACGCGGTGACAAATCATTCAGACATTCAATCGTCTGACAACTGGAGTTGTAACGAAAACTTTTGTAGCAAGGCTGACACGCCAAATCGGTTCTCCGAACAACAATCGACTTATCCGTTTCGGGATAAGGTCCGTATACAACCGGATCCACGGGGCCAAATATGGCGACGAGCGGACGATTAAAAACCTGCGCCGCATGACACAATCCTCCGTCATTCGTCAACACAAGCGAGGCCTGACTGAGCACGGCGAGCGATTCCCGAAGCGTCCGTTCCCCCATCCAGTTGATGACATTGAAATTGGAAAGCGCGTTGGCCAGCGTATCCCCCAGCTGCTTTTCACCCCGGCTGCCGAGAATCACAATATTGCGTGATGGCAGATCATTTTTCAGCTGATTCACAAGATCCGAAAAATAAGTCGCTGGCCATCGTTTGAAGCGAGCATCCTTGCCCCACGACTCTCCGCCCCCCGGCACAATCACGGTGAATGATTCTCCGTTTGAAATACCCGCTTCGGACAAAAATTGTTGGGCGCTTCGAATCTCATCTTCGCCCAGAAAAATTTCGGGCGCCCGGGTTTCGGCCTCAATACCGAGAGGACGCAGCAAATCCCGGTAGTATTGAATCGCATGCTTCGAGGCATATCCTTCCGGCAGTTTGATCCGGTCCGTGAGAAAAATACCGCGTTTGTGATAATCGAATCCGACGCGTTTGCGAATGCCGAGAAAAAACTTCGCGAAAAAAGCGTACTCCCGCGAAAGCGAGACATCCAAAAACGCGTCAAACTTCTCCCTCCGAAGCCGCACGACAAGTTCTTTCACAAATAAAAAGTTTTCCCAACGGCTTTGAGAACGAATTTGGTCGCGGTCAATCGCGATCACCTCATCCACGAACGGATGATTGCGGAACAGCTCGGATGTTCTGGATCCCAGCAGCAAAACGATTTTCTCAACGCCAGACTTTTTTAGAGCGCGGAAAACTGGCGACAAAAATAGACAATCGCCCAAGCCGAATGGATTAACGATTAAAACACGTTTGATATTTCCGGACAGCATCCAAAACCTCCTCCACTGAAATCGCATCCAGGCACAAAAACGAAAATTGGCATTCATGCGCCGGACACGTCGTACAGCCAACGTCTTTGTGAATGACGGTGGAATCTGCGCTGATCGGCCCCCAACGCTTCGGCCCCAAACCGGGCT
>JACROU010000049.1:9527-74481 GCA_016214265.1 Candidatus Omnitrophota bacterium | reverse complement strand
CAGTTGAATGGTAACAACGCGGCAGCCATTGATGATTATCTGAGTGGAAACCGCTTGATGAATGACTTTGCCACATACGAAATTTTTTGGCATTGGCTGTGGACCGTCATTCATCATCAGGTCACACTCACAAAAGGCGGACAGGTGAAACACGGCGGACGCGTCGTTCATGACGGTGAAAAGGTCACAAAAGAACTTTTCCTTGAACTCTGGAAGGAACGAGAAAAAACCGTCGAGGAATATTTCAAAAATACGCCGGATGACGGAAAATTCGACCGCAAAATTTCACCGCTTATCATGGATATTTTAAAACGACAGCTGACCCATGACCGCTGGATCACTTATGGCAGCCGGGTGCTGATTTCCGTAATCGAACGGCCGGAGGAAGAACGCAAGGTCATTCTGGACGCCATTTTCTCAAATAGCCGGGAAGAGGCGATTGCAAAAATCGCGGAGGCTCCGGAAAGTCTACGCAAATTAGCCATTAACGCGCATGATTTTGTGTACGATATTATTCCTCAAACACCGGCTCAGCCCGCAGCAAAAGCAGAAGCAAAAAGTTTGGGCAAAAACCGCATCGCGGATTATTTGACTCCGGCGTCCCGCACGATTTTTGAGGGCCCTCGCGATCAAACACTTCCGCTGGCGCTGGAACAGTTGGGACGAGCCACCGAAGAAGCGGCGCTTCGCGCATTCGGGATTCAGCTTCCGACGGCGTTTGCTCGGGAAACGGGATTGCTTGCATCACCGGCAATCACGGAAACATTGCCTCGCGCGGAAGTTAAGGTGCTCAGAAGTGTTGCCGGAATTCTACCACTGGCTCAAGCGACAACGCCGCGCGCGCTTTTCGTACATTCATCCGAAACAAACGCTTCCAATTTCGCTGAATTGGAACTGCTCGCCAAATTGGATCCGAAGTTGAAGCTGACCGTTTGGCTTGCGGCAGATGAAGCAGCCGTGAACCGTTTAAAACGTGCTCTGAGGCATGTCACCGTTCAAGCCGCTCCGCAAAATATCGGAAAGAGTCTGAACGAATTTATCGCTCAGTCCAAAATCCCGACGGGTTTTGTGGCGCAAAAGCAAGTCATAGCCAGCCTTAAAACCCATCGCGCGGGACTTGCCTTGGCGAAGGTAAAATCCGCAAAGGCTGAAGAAATTAATCTAACTGCGACACTGCTAGCCAAGTATCTCTTAACACTTGGCTTCCGTGATCTGGATATCAAAATCCACACCGGTGAGGAGCTGGCCGGAGGCTCTGATATCTGGACGAAGCTTATCGCGGATCTGGCAGCCTCGAAAGCCACCCAAGTCGCGGCGTAATCGGTACTTATTGCTGGGGCGGGCAAGTCCCGCCTCAGCTTCTTTTTCCTCTTGATTTACCCCCTCCGTAAAGCCAAAATGGTCAACTTATGTTACGCGTTCTTATCTTATTCATACTTCTTCTAGCCAGTCCGCTTTACGCCCAGGATGTGGCACAGAAATTCGAGGTCAAGACGGACCTGCAATTTTCTGAAAATCCTCCTCGTGAAGATTCCGCTATCACGTACACGGTACGTATCGAATGGTGGGGCGCTGATGATAGCAGTATCAAGCTCATTCCGCCGAACATCGATACGAAAGGCCTCGCGGTCGAAAACACTGCAGTTTCCACGGAATCGATGCCCAGCGAAGGCGGTAAATTAAAACAGGTTCGCAGTTTCGTTTTTGACTTGGTACCCACCAAAAGCGGGGAAGTGGGGATTGACGCATTTCCGATTGAATATATCCAGGAGGGAAGAACTGCAACACAACAGATTGAGGTTCCCGGACGATCATTCCGCGTCAACCGAAAACCGCTTAATATTCCGTGGATTCCAATCGGAATTGGGGCAGGATTGCTGGGTCTAATTGCATCAATCACCATTTTCGCCATCATGATCAGAAAGGCGAAAAAAGAAAAAGCGAAACTTCTGGATCCAAATGTGCAAATCCTCGAAAAACTTGCTGCTCTGGAGCCGCTTCTAAAAAAGAATGAATATCAGGAATATATTGCCCGGCTAGTCAGAGAATTCTCACTCTATCTCAAAAAAGCGCACGGCCTGGAATCAACCGATCTAGGCATCGTAGAAAAACACAACGCTTTTTCAGATGACGATAAAAAACTTTTAACTAAAATTATTGAGCAGTTGACAGAACTGAAATATTCAACAGACGCTTTAAATTATACAGATGTGAAAGAAATTAAACGTTTTGTGGAACAATTTATCGAATCGAAAAAGGCAGTTTAAAGGAGAGGAAAACTCATGGAAACAGCAACAGCCATTAAAGATCTTACAGAAAAAGTAAAATCCGAGCACAGCAAAATCCAGGAGCTCACGAACGAAATTCACAAAGTCATCGTTGGTCAGAAGTATCTGATCGAGCGGCTTTTGATCAGCATTTTGGGCAACGGACATATCCTCATCGAGGGCGTTCCGGGACTAGCGAAAACAAAATCCGTTAAAACCCTGGCCGAGGCCGTGCAAACAAAATTCCAACGCATTCAGTTCACGCCGGATTTGTTGCCCGCCGATTTAATCGGAACGCTTGTGTATAACCCGAAAGACGGAAACTTCACAACGAAGAAGGGCCCCGTGTTCGCTAACATCATTCTGGCAGACGAAATTAATCGCGCCCCCTCCAAAGTTCAGAGCGCACTTCTCGAGGCCATGCAGGAACGCCAGGTCACGATCGGCGAGAACACATTCAAACTGGAAGAGCCTTTTCTGGTGCTCGCAACACAAAACCCGATCGAGCAGGAAGGAACATATCCGCTTCCCGAAGCTCAAGTCGACCGTTTCATGTTGAAACTGAAAATTACGTACCCAAACAAAAAAGAAGAAAAGGAAATTCTTGAGCTGGTCACTTCGGGCCATGAACCCAAGGTCAATCCCGTGCTGACGCCGCAAGACATCATGCGCCTGCGTAAACTCGTCGAACAAATTTATGTGGACGAGAAAGTGAAGGATTACATCCTGGATCTTGTGTTCGCCACAAGGACCCCGGCGCTTTACAAACTGGAAAATCTGAAGAGCCTGATTGCCTACGGTGCTTCTCCACGTGCCAGCATCATGCTCACGACCGCAGCAAAAGCACATGCATTCCTGCGCGGACGGGCCTATGTCACGCCGGAAGACGTCAAACAAATCGGCATGGATGTTCTTCGCCACCGCGTTCTGGTCACGTACGAAGCAGAAGCAGAGGAAATGACCTCAGAAGACATCATTACCAAGATTTTCGATCAAATTGAGGTTCCATGACCCCAACGCTGTCCAAAGAAACACTCAGCAAAGTTAAACTCATCGAAATCCGGACAAACCGGCTCGTTAACGATTTGTTCGGCGGGGAGTATGAGTCTGTCTTCAAAGGACAAGGCATCGAATTCGCCGACGTTCGCGAGTACGTCCCGGGTGACGATATCCGCACCATCGACTGGAACGTGACGGCGCGAAGTCAACGTCCGTTCGTCAAAAAATACGTCGAAGAGCGCGAGCTCACGGTTCTTTTCGTCGTCGATGCCTCGTTTTCCAATTTTTTCGGGTCTGGCAAAAAAATGAAGTATGAAGTCGCTGCGGAAATTACGGCTCTTCTGGCTTTCTCAGCTGTCATCAACAACGACAAAGTGGGCCTGGCATTTTTTACGGACCGGATCGAAAAATACATCCCCGTCAAAAAAGGAAAGTCACACGCCCTTCGAGTCGTGCGCGAGATTCTCACTTACAAACCCGAACGCACGAAAACAGATATGGGCATGGTGCTTCAATATTTGAGCAATGTCCTAAACCGACGGGCTGTCATTTTTCTTATTTCCGATTTTCTCGATAGCGGATATGAAAAACCGCTTAAAATTCTTGGGAAAGAACACGACATCATCGGTATTCATTTGTTTGATCCGCGCGAGCGGGAAATTCCGAAAATGGGTTACGTCGTTCTGGAAGACGCTGAAACCGGCGATGAGGTCATGGCGCACACCAACAGCTCAAAATTTCAGGAGATTTTCAAGAAAATAACATCGCAAAATCTTGAGCAAATTGACAAACTTTTCAAAAAAGTGGGCCTGGATAAAATTGAAATCAATATTACGAAATCGTACGTGGAACCCCTTATTAAATTCTTCCGCGCTCGCGAAAAACGGTTTAGGTAGGCATGAAACCATTACGCTTTTTCTTTGCTTTAGTTATAGCTGCCCTGCTGCTTATTCCTGCGGTTTACGCGGCTAAACCCTCCATTATCGTCAAAGCCTCGGTCAATAAGGCCTTCATGACGGTAGGGGATAAAGTCGACTATAAAATTGAGATCCGCCACGACCCAGACGTGGATATTTTGACCACCAACCCGGTGACCAAGCTTCGCGATTTCGACATCAAATCAACACGGGAAATTACCCCCACAAAAGAAAAGGGCTACATCGTTGAGGGCAAAATTTTCACTATCACCTCATATTCGGTTGGGGAATACGTTATCGACCCCATCACCATCCGGTATAAAGACGTTGACGGCAAAGAAAAAGAAATTAAAACCAACAAACTTTATGTCACCGTAGAATCCATCGATAAATCCCGGGCACCAAAGCGTGACATTCGGGATATCAAATCCATCACGAATCTGCCTTCCCAGCTCTTTAAAATGATTTTGATTGCGGCCGGAACTCTGCTGGGATTGCTGGTGATTCTCTTTGTCTGGCTTTGGTTCAATCACCGGGATCTTTTGTTGCGCTTCTTCGCGCCACCACTCAAACCGGCTGAAGAAGCTATTCAGGCACTGCACCGGCTCGAGGATTCCGGACTGCTAGCAAAGGGGCACGTGCAGGAATATTATTTTCGCATGTCGAACGTTATCAAAAAATATTTTCAAAAGCGCTACGGATTTAAAGCTCTTGAAGATACCAGTTCCGAAATTATTTATGAATTTCAGAAAAGAGATTTGCCGCTTGATCAGATTCAGGTCGCGGATCTCTTTTTTGAGGCGACTGACTTTGTTAAATTTGCCAACATCGCACCGGCGCCCAGCGAAATTCAAAAAGACTTAAAATTAGCGATCCAGCTTGTGGAAAAGACTAAACCGATTGAAGCACGAGAAGAGGTATCCAAATAATGCATTTTGCATCACCGATTTTCTTTTTGGCATTATTGATTCTGCCATGGCTCTTCTTTACAGCGATTAAGAAGAGAAGGCCCAGCTTACGCTTTCCCACACTCGCCGTGATCAATAAAATCAAAATCACCGAGTCCCAAAATCCAACGCGTTTGCTGGCACTCATTCGAATATTGGCTTTGGTTCTTGTTATTCTCGCTATGACCAGACCCCAATCCACGGAGAGTGAACGGGAAGTCGAGACCAAGGGCATCGATATTGTGATTGCGTTGGATATCTCTGGTTCCATGCAGGCTGAGGACTTTCATCCGCAAAACCGCATTACCGTGGCGAAGGAAGAAGCTAAGAGATTTATCCTGGGAAGAAAGCATGACCGAATCGGCCTGGTGGTATTTGCGCGGCAGAGTTATACCCAATGCCCGATGACTTTGGACTATGACGTGCTGACATCTCTCGTAGACGACATCAAGCTTGGCATGATCAAGGACGGAACGGCTATCGGACTTGGTATCGCCAACGCGGTCAATCGCCTGCGCGAGAGCGACGCGAAAAGCAAAGTCATCATTCTTATTACTGACGGAGAAAACAATTCCGGCAACATCGATCCGATTACCGCCGCGGAATTGGCTCAAGGTTTTGGCATCAAAATCTATACCATTGGCATCGGAAAAGGAGGCCTGGTTCCTTTCCCAATTGATGATCCTCTGTTTGGCCGCCGATATGTTCAGGCTAAGGTCGACATTGATGAGAAAGTGCTGAAACGCATCGCGGACATTACCAACGGAATATTCTTTCGCGCACGCGACACTCAGGGGCTACAAGACGCTTACAAAAAAATCGACAAGCTTGAGAAGAGCGAAATTAAAGTGAAAGAGTATTCCAACTACAACGAACTGTTTCATTACGCCCTGTGGCCGGCTTTGCTCATTTTACTTTTAGAAATCATTCTCGGATCCACTGTGCTGATAAAATTACCGTGATAAAGAGGCCCTATGCAATTTTTTAATCCATCTGCTTTTGTTTTTCTAGTCTTGATTCCTATCGCGGCGCTTATTTTCGGGTTCCGTCACTGGATCAAATCCCGATCACTTGGCAAATTCGCAGATCTTGAAATGATTCCAAAACTTGCGCCATTTTCGTCCTCAAAGCGTCCGGCGTTTAAAGCCGCGTTGATTATAATGGCGGTTCTACTGTGTGTATTGGCGTTAGCGCGTCCGCAATGGGGAGAAGAAAAAAGGCAAGTACAGCGAAAGGGTGTAGACATCGTTTTCCTTTTTGACACCTCGCTCAGCATGCTCACTCAGGACACGAAACCCAGCAGGTTCGATAAAGCCAAAATTGAAATTCGCAATGTTCTCAAAAAATTGAAAGGCGACCGCATCGCTTTGGTTGCTTTCTCGGGATCTGCTTTTTTGCAGGCTCCACTAACGATCGATTACGGGGCATTTCTTCTCTTCCTGGACGCAATCAAAGTTGGCTATGTCCCGGATCCCGGCTCATCGCTCACAGATGCTATTCGAACGGGCCTCGGGGCCTTTCCGAAGGGAGATAACAAATATAAAGTAATGATGATTTTCTCGGATGGTGAAGAGACTACCAGTCAGGCCACTGAGGTCATACAAAAGGCTAAAGCCGCCAAAGTACGCATCTATTGTATTGGTTTTGGCACAAAACAGGGCGCCCCAATCCCCTTAACCTCAGGCAGGGGAGGACAAGTAAGCGGATTCAAGAAGGACCGCCTTGGGAAAGTGGTTATCAGCAAGCTGGATGACGAACTTCTTGAGAAAATCGCCCGGGAAACAGGCGGCCTATATTTTCCGTCCACCCCCAGTGAAAAAGAGATGGATTTGATTTACACTCATATACAGGGGCTGGGCAAGAAGACATTTAAAGCCCAGGATGTTATTGAAAAGGAAGAGCACTATCAGATTTTCCTATTTCCGGCTTTAATTCTACTTATGCTTGAGCTCCTGATTAGCGATCGTAAGAAGACGGGGATAGCTTCATGAAAATAAGATGTTTAACTGTATTATTGCTTCTTGGAATTTGCCCATTTTTTATGGGTTTTCTGGATACAAAGGAATCTCTAACCAAAAAAGGAAATGATCTCTTCCAAGAAAAGCGGTATCGTCAAGCTCTTGAAAACTACAGAGATGCTTCCAGAAAGGATACCGCAAATCCTGAAATTCATTACAACATGGGAAGTGCCCTATACAAATTGGGTCAGCACAAAGAGGCAAATCAGGAATTTGAGCGGTCTTTAAAAGTTCTTCCCAAAAATTCTACGCTTACAGAACAGGCGCTTTACAATTACGGAAATTCGCAATACCGGCTTGGCAATTTCGATCAGGCCATCGCCGCGTACAAAAAAGCCCTCGATATCAATCCGAAAGATTTGGATGCCAAGTATAATTTGGAATTTCTATTGCAAAAGAAAAATGAGCATGAAAAACAACAGGACCAGCGCCGTACCCCAGAGGAAAAGAAGGAAAATCAGAAAAACGAACAACAACAAAATCAGCAGAACCAATCTCAACAGAATCAGCAGCAGAACCAATCTCAACAGAACCAACAACAGCAACAGCAAAACCAACAGAATCAGTCTCAACAGAATCAACAGCAGAACCAGCAACAACAGCAGAATCAAAGTGACGGCGGCGGAGCCCAGCAACAGCAGCAAAACCAACAGAATCAGAAAGATAAACAGCAGCAGCAACAAGGCGGTCAAGGGTCGGAGCAGAAGGATCAAAAGGACCAGCAACAAAATGACCAGAAGAATCAGCAAGAAAAGGATCAGAATAAGCAAGACCAAAAAGACCAACAACAAGGCGCTCAAGGGTCGGAACAGAAAGATCAGAAGGACCAAATGAAGCAGGATCAAAATCAGCAAGGGGCTCAAGGCAAACAATCGGATCAGCAAAAGCAAAAGTCAGAGCAAGATAGAAAGAATCAGCAAGGGGACAAGAATCAGCAGAAAGATCAGCAACAAAAGCAGAAAGACCAAAAGGATCAGAACCAGGGTGGCCAACAAGGGCAGGATCAACAGCAACAAAAACAATCAGGGCAAGATCAAAAAAATCAACCTAGCCATGGGGAAAAAGGCGGACAAGAAAACCAGCAGCAAGATAAAAAACAAGGTGAGCAAGGCGAGGAACAAGACAAGCAAAAATCGGATCAAAAGGGCGAGCAGGATAAAAAAGATGAGCAAGAAAAAGGCAAAGATCAGAACAAGCCCGAACAAGGTAAGGGGCAGGAGCAACAACAGGATCAAAAAGATAAAGATCAGAAGGGCGAAAAGAAAGATCAAAATCTTGGAAGCGAAAGTGATTTAAGCAAAAAACTTGAAGAAGAATTGCGCAAGAGTTTGCAACGCCCAGGCCAAGAGCAGGAAAAGCAGGATCAGAAAAATATGCAAGAGGGTGAACAAGGAAAAGGTGGAGAGGAAAAACAAGATCAGGATCAAAAGGAAAAGGGCGAGGAAAGCAAAAAATCTGAAGCCGAGCAAGGAGAAAACATAGAAGAACAATCCGATCAAGAAACCGCTCAAAAAAATGAAGAAACCCCTTATCAAAGCGAGCAGGCGCTGCAGGAGAAAAACCAATCCGGAACCAGCGAACAGGACACCCAGCAGCCCTCAGAGGAATCCGGTTCGGAGTCCACTGAAAAGCAAATGCCTGGCGGCGGGGAAGAATCGGGAGATAAATCGCCTCAAGCTATAGGATCAAACATGCAGTCGCGCGGCTCGTTTAACCGTATCTCCAAAGAAAGCGCTTTGAAAATCTTAAACGCGCTCCAGGACGCAGAAAAAGAGCTCCTTTATCTAAGACGTCCGCCCGAGAGTTATAAGCGGCACGAAGTTGCCAAGGACTGGTAAATCCACATGCTCGTAGGCGTAATCTCAGACACTCATGACGCGATTCTGGAAGTACAGAATGCGATAAAATTTTTTAAAGCCCAAAAAGTCGGCGCTATCATCCATGCTGGAGATTTCACATCTCCGGCCACCGCCAAGGAATTTCTATGTTCCGGCGTGCCATTTTTTGCGGTACTTGGCAACAGCGACGCCCGGAAAATGGGTCCGGCTGATATTTCACATGGCGCGATTAAAGAACCTCCGTATTATTTAATTTTAGATAACCGATCAATTTTGATCATTCATGACGAAAAGACGGTTAACCTCGGCAAAGAAAGCACGCTTGTGGATATTATTATTTGCGGCAATACTCACAACTCAAGAATCGAGAAAATGAACCGGGCGCTAATTTTAAATCCCGGAGAAGGCTCCGGACTCATGAACGGCAAGCCGACGGTCGCTCTTTTGGATCTGTCAAAACTTCAAGCAAAAATAGTTGAACTTTCAGACGCATATCAACAATAAGAGGAGAAAGAATCATGATTCTGGTAAAAATTCAAGATGATATGAAAGCGGCAATGAAAGACCGGGATGAAGTCCGCACAAACACACTTCGGGGAGTTATGTCCGCCGTAAAACTATATCTTATCGAAAAAATAAAAAAGGATGCTGTGGATGAGGATGTCATCCTGATTATCACGAGGCAGGTGAAACAGCGACGCGATAGTATTGAAGAGTTCAAAAAAGGTAACCGCCCCGACCTCGTAGCCAAAGAAGAGCGTGAGCTAAAAATCCTCGAAACCTATTTACCCGCACAAATGACGTCTCAGGAACTGGAAGCCATCGTCAATAAAGTCCTTGCCGCAAGCGGACTTTCGACCAAGGCGGATATGGGTAAAGTCATGAAACTTGTGATGGAAGAAACTAAAGGGAGGGCAGATGGGAAAGCTGTTAGTTCCCTGGTTTCCAGCAAATTAAAATGAGTTATTTGGACCATTTAGACGAATTCCAATGCCAGCGCTGCCTTAAATGCTGCACTAATCCCGGCTATATTTATATCGCCACGAATGAAATAAGCCGCATCTCAGAGCATTTAAACATCACAGAAGAGACCTTCGTCAATAGCTTCTGTGACCTCATCGAAAAGCCGCGATTAACCCTCAAAAACAAGCCCGATGGCTCGTGTCTGATGCTTGAAGGAAACACTTGCCGCATTCACTCAGTAAAACCCGCACAATGCCGCGACTTTCCCACCCGATGGAAAACCCAGGATGCACTGGAATACTGCAAAGGCCTGCAGGCGCTATTCACTATATACAAATAGTTAACATAAGATACATTATAGGACGTTATACATCATAATACTTTTCCTTCTACGTACAATTTGCGTTAGCTTTGCTCGAGTGTTTGTGTGGCAGTTCCTACGACTTGCAGGCGCTTTTTCGCCTGAATGCTGAACTGATTTCGAGGCGACTTTTTTATCATGGTCTTGAGTAAGTCCACCCCAAATTGTTTCTGATCGAATAGTTTTTCCGAGAAATGAAATCCCAGATAATAAAGCTCCTGAGGCGTTAACACCTTTTCCTTGAATAGACGTTTGATCAAATCCTTGTCCTGAGCCTTGATAAACCCCATAACCATAGCCAGAGCCCTATCATTATTTCTGGCTACGGATGACAAATCCTTTGACGAAAGCTTCAAATTTGCCACCATAAGCTCCCATTTAGCTTCTTTAGTAAAAACGGTGCTAGAAGACAATAATTCAAGCAATTTAACCTCTTCTTTGTACTTTTTCTTTGTTTTGAGAGCTGCCGCTTCCTTCAAAATCGCGTGATGTGTGAAGTCGGGGTTGATTTGCTTCAGCATATTGAAGTATGCCTGGGCTTTCACATCCTCAAATTTCTCAATGGCCTTTTCCATCGAGGCGAAAATCTCTTTAAGTCGCAACTGAGAGACCTCGCCGCGATGAAACGACAAAATATTCCCGATCCGGTTCAATCGATCCGGGGATTCTTCTTTTGCCAGAACTTTTAGCAATGTCGGTACGGACGAAGCCATTTTCTTCAGCGCTTCTTCCGATGACTGGCGTACCTGATAATCCTGATGAAACAAATTATTCACCAGTAGCTGCACATTTTCTTTTGTGTCTACATGGCTCATTTTAGAGAGCGCAAAACGCCGGATTTCAGGCGACTTGCTTTCCGCATGTCTAACGATCTGTTTCAGAACCGGTTTTGAAAATTCCTGCTTTTCCAGGATTTCAATAATACTGCGGTGAAAACCAGCAAAATCATTGTCTTCAAAAAGTGCCACCAAAACATCAACCATGTCTTCGTTTCCTTTTCCCTGAAGACCTATTCTCCCCAAAGATATCAGCGCGTTGCGGCGCAGAACGAATGGGAATTTTTTGTCCAGAAAATGAAGCAAGGTTTTCTTGGATTTTTTATCCGCCAAATATCCGACTATAATAATTAAAGAAACGAGCGTGTTATTCAATTTTTTTGTTTGCGCACGGCGAATCCCTTCAGCTACCGCAAGCTGAATACTCGCTTTTTCTTTCAGATCTATTTTTTCGATAACATTACGCATTTCATAACAAACATGCTTTAAAATCTCCAAATCCTCATCAAATAACGCCCCAAGTAAAAATTTCAATGCCCCGTGTGATTTCACCCGAGCAATCACGGAAAGAAGCGATTTTCGATATTCCCGCTGATTCCCAGCTTTTTCATATTCTTTTTCAAGCGCCGGAAGCACGGGATCCCCGATTTGAGCCAATGCATGCCCTACCTGAGATCTTAAATTCGCGTCATTCTTATAAATAGGAAAAAGATACGCTACGGATTCCTGAGAACCGATTCTTCCCAACGTATCAATTGCGGCCTGTTTCAATCGCGGATTCTCATTCTCAATATGTTTCTTGATTCCTTTGAAAATTTGATTGTTTTTGAGTTTTAACGCGCCGACCACTTTTAAGCTTGCGCCAGCCAGTTCAGGATCTTCCGATTCCACCAATTTTGAAATTTTTTTCAGAATTTCACTCATGTTTAATCTCCATTCACTTTTTTAATAACCATCTTCGACACCAATTTCATCACTTCCGGTTTCGTGCAAAATTCTGTAGCTCCCAAAGTCGCTGTATGAGTTCCACAGGCCATTCCAAAAGCAAGTGACTCTGGAATACTTTTCCCTCGAATCTGCTGGAATAAAAATCCAGCCATCAATGAGTCACCAGCCCCAATAGTGGACTTGGCCCGAACAGGGATAGAATAGCCGCGCCATGCCCCTTCTTTACCTGAAAATAAGGCCCCTTCCCCGCCTAGGGAAAGTATTACGTTCTGAGCCCCCATTTCGCGCAAACGCCGACCTGCCCAGACCAAAGATTTCTCATTGGGAAGCCGTTTACCCAATACACGCTCAGCTTCGTATCGATTGGGCTTAATTAACGAAGGCTTTTCTGGCAGAGCCTTCTTCAGCGTTTCACCATCAGCATCCAGAGCCACATACGAACCATTTCCCCTTATATTCGACAGTAACTTGGCGTACCAATTCATCTTTAACCCTGGCAGCAATGAACCTGCCATTAAAAAATATTTGCTGATTCTGGCGGTTTTAAGACAAATTTCGAGTAAATTTTCTTCCTCAGCGACTGTAATTTGAGGGCCAGGCTGATTTAATTTTGTGGTTTTGTGACTCAACTGGTCATAAATCGTGATGTTAATTCGCGTCTCATCCGCAATCTGAACTTTGTTGATTTTTAGTCCGTCTGATTTTGCAATACGCTCGAAACGGCCAGAGCGTCTTCCGCCAAGTACGGCGAGGGTGTGTAATTTCGCAAGCCCCAGCTCATGAAGCACTTTGGAAACATTAATTCCTTTTCCCCCGATATTCTCATGGAAATGCTTCACGCGGTTGACGTCTTCAACCACAAGTCCGTTCACCTCAAGAGTTAAATCAATCGCAGGGTTTACCGTCAGTGTCGTAATCATTTGATCTCAAAATGATCAGTCGTATTGAATCCACATTTCCGCTAACTGGAAAATGCACCCGTTTCCAGAACGCGCCAAGTGCGTTAATTGGCAAAGTCCTTGTTTGTCCGCCTGAAGAAATCAAAACTTTCAGTTTTTGGCTGAAACCGGTTTTGGCATCGCCCCGAATCCAGAAAATTAATTCAGAACCCTTGCTCGGCACCCTAAAGTCGAGCCCGACCCAATCCATAAACGAACTGGCATCCAAAAATTGATATTCAATTCTTAACCCCTTGCCTTTCACCCCCAAACGGGCTGCTTCATCAACATGCACCGAAATTGTCTCTGCCAAATTGCTCGAATTCTTTTTTGCCAGAACCAATTCCTCGCCAATTTTGGGATGAGCCTGAGGATCGTCAAAAGTGAATGAAACACCTTTCCGCTCTCCCACCGGCTTCACGCGAATTGGGGTTTCTTCCTTGACCACGCTAGTCGAAACCGTTTTGGGCGCATAAACCTTCGAGCGCAAAACGGGTTTTTCAATCACCCTAACCGCTGCCACGTGTTTTTTGACAGGCTGACGGTTTGCGAGCAGTTTTAAAGTCCAAACAAAAAACAGTATCTGGATAATTACTAAAATGGACAAAATTCCAATGGCGAGCCTAGAATACGCATCTCGCTTAACAAACAAATACTTCACTTCACCTCGAGGTTCCGACATGACTGTAAATATGTCTCCTTTCAATGCAGGTATTTTTTTCGTCTAAAAATATCCGTCTGCGCGTTTAAAACACGATCGATAAAAAGTCCGCCATTTAAATGATCCACTTCATGCTGAATACAAACCGCTTCAATGCCATGAGCGTGATGAACCCGCTCTTTGCCGCTCTCGTCCATCCACTCCACCACCACTTCATCGGACCGTTTAACATTTGCCGTCAGATTTTGGACGCTCAAGCATCCTTCCCGCAAAAATTTCTCTCCGATGAAAGAAACGATTTGAGGATTGATCAGAATAAGTGCATTTTTATCTTTTTCCTTTTCAGAGACATCCACAATAGCAATCCTGTCCCGCTCTCCAATTTGATTAGCGGCAATTCCCACGCATCCAGGAAACGCATGCAGTGTGTCTATTAAATCCGTAATAAGTTGGCGGATTCGTGAATCGATTTTTGCGACAGGGATTGTTTCATGGCGCAAAAGCGGATTAGGATATTCAACAATACGCCGAACGGTCATGATTAAAACGTCAATGATTCTATGGGTTTAATCGTTATTTCAACGGAAAGCTTCTTACCGAGCTCGGCAAATTCTGATTCAAGTTGAGGAATCTTCACATTCACCGGAATGTTCGATTCCAAAATCATGGCGTATACAACGCGGTCACCCTTGCCAATACGCTTGGTTTCCACGTCAGTGATATTGGCATCGTGTTCCGCCAGTAATTTGGCAATATGATAAACAATACCGGGTTTATCAGCACCGATCACCGAAATGACATAATTCCTGGGTTCAGGGACAACGCTTTTCAACACCCCTTCAGCAAAACTTTTGATGTTGATATAAAGATCTGACTTCTTCACAAGCGAATCAAATTTCTCCTTCAAATCTGACGAATTCATATTCTCCGGTAGCGAAACGACCAACAACATGGCAAATTCCCCCTCAAGAATCGTCATGCTGGAATCCTCGATATTGCAATGATGCTTAAATAAAACGCCTGTCACTTCTGCAACGATACCCGGCCGGTCCTGCCCCAAAACAGTCAGAATCAATTTTTTCATGATATCGAATCCTTTCTTTGTAAATCTTTCGGCAATTCAAAAAAATCTGCCGCAAAATTTCGATCTTCGACTTTGGTCACTTGCTCCTCTTCCTCAAATGCACCCACCACTCCCGGAGGATGAATTTGGGTCTTTCTAAGCACTACAAATGCATCAAGTTTAGACATGATTTCAAAATGACGCTTTAACGGCTCAAATTGTTTGAGCGGAGACGACGAATATCGGTAAAAGGCACGCCAAAAATTCAGTACTTCTTCCGTAGAAGGAATCTGTTTGGTGACCCACAAATCCTGACTCTCAGTCTGATTCAAGTCCACCTGCACCAAGCTCGTGTCATATCCCATGATTTTTTTCGTTTTCTTTACTCTTTTGAGCACCGGAACAAAAACGTTTTCTTGCTGTTTATTTTGTGATTCCACACTTTTCATCTTGACCCCGATGGCTTCCCACTCCTTGGACATATCTGTAAGTGATATTTCGTAATACGTTTTATTGGAGAGATCATAATCAATGAGCTTGCCGCTTGAAAGATCAATGATCCAACCATACGAATCGTCGATTAAAGTCTTCATCTTGGTGCCGGAAATAAATGTCTGAGACTTGTGGATATCAGGATCGAGATTGGAATGAATTTCAGATTCGAAATACACGCCCGCCCAGCAAGATGTCGCTAAAAAAAAATAACATGCCGGAGAAAGAATTAATAATTTAACGAGGTTCATGATTCTCGTGATTCTTGGTTCATTGCAAGCAGATTGATTGGGAAATAACGGAAAAGCTCACCGTCGAGCAATATCTCGACAAAATATTTTCCAGGTCCGGGAAATTTCACATTATCGAACTGAGAGAGCACCGTGTGATGCGTTGAAAAATCCTGAAGTTCAACTTCAACCTCGGGACTTTCCACAATCACTTCTTTTGTTTCGGAATAAACGATGCGGGTTCTTTCTTTGAATCGACCATCCCATTTGCACCACCGGTTGGCGATAAAAAGTCGCGGATGGGTGGCAGGAAATTGCCGCGCGGCAATCACCTCAAACAGTCCCAATAACATTAACTTCCCGTTATCTTCCCGGCGGATGTCATCGCAAATCACCGAAAACTGTAGTTCGGGTTTATCCATGATATTCATGCTGCGAACTTAATGTAATCGGGTTTAACCACTTTTTCATAATCCTCACGGGACATCAAAATGGTGTCCGTATGCGTACCGGCATTAAATGCAATTTCTTTTTCAGATTTCAGCGAGTCATCCACGTACGTTTTAATTCCATAGATAACTCCGAAAGGAGGCATTGCCCCCAACTCACTATCCGGAAAAAGCCCCCGGAATTCCGCTTCCGTAGCAAGGGCAACATCGTGTGAGTTAAACAATTTTCTCACCTCGGAAAAATCAACCTGCTTCGGAGCCGGTAGAACAAATAAAAAGTACTCTTTGCCTTTACGGATTACCACAGTTTTTGCAAGATCCCTCCCAGGAATGTGTTCGACCTGCGCAACTTCTTGCGCCGTAATTACCCGGCTGTGGACCATTGCTTTGTATTTGATACGATTCTTGTCCAGAAGATCTTTTAACTTAATGGAGACGCTCATCCTTAAGCCCCCCTCTCACATGCTGGAATTGCGTATTTTCTCATATAAAAGCGCATTCTATAAGAAGTTTAACACTTAAAACGCCCTTCAACCCACTTTAAAGCCGCTTCCCGATTCTTTATAACCCCTTCCAGCTGGGCATCATAGGCTTCGTGGAGAATTTTACCCATTGCCGGCCCAGGCCGATATCCGGCCTCAATTAAGTCCTCTCCACTAATCAATGGCTTGGGTTTCAAGTCTTCTTTGCGGATTTGGCGGATCTTATTCTTCAAAAATTGATAATTATCCAGCTTTCCGTGGCTGGAAAGACAGTCGATCCGGTGAAGTTCCAGTTGAACCGAAAAAGTTTCAGAGGCCAGAAATCGTTTTAACTTACCCTCACGCATTTTCTTCACATCCGCGAACTTCATGTGGTCTTGAACACATTCCGTAACATCCTCAATTTCTTTATTCGAAAACCGCAGCCGCTTCATCAATTGTTTCGTCATTTGAGCACCGATATCGGCATGCTGATAAAAATGGATTTTCTCACCTTCCCGCTGGAACGTTACGGGCTTGCCCACATCATGAAGGAGCGCCCCGAAAGCAAGCGTCACGTCTGGATGCTTTAATTTATCGAGCAGCAATTTGGTGTGAATAAAAACATCCCCTTCTGGATGAAAATCTTTTCCCTGCTCAACACCTTTCATTGCAGCAATTTCAGGCAAAATTTCTTTCAACAAACCGCTTTCGTCAAGCAGAAGCAGCCCTTTTCCGGCGTTGGATCGAGTAAGAATTTTGACGAGCTCTTCACGAATCCGCTCCTGACTAACCTGATTAATTTTAGACGCTGTATCCCGGACCGCTTTCCAGGTATTCGGTTCAATGTTGAAATTGAGATTAGCGGCAAAACGAATCGCCCGAAGAATACGAAGCTTATCTTCCTCAAATCGTTTGTACGGATCCCCTACCGTTCGGATAATTTTTGCGCGAATATCTTTACGGCCGTCCACATAATCTATTACTTTCTTCGTTATCGGATCATAAAAAAGCGCGTTTACCGTAAAGTCCCGACGCAGAGCATCTTCTTTCGCCGTGGTAAAACGCACTTCTTCCGGATGCCGTCCGTCAACATACTTACCTTCGGAACGGAACGTTGCCACTTCAAAGTTCTGAGCGTCCTCATGAACCAAAATAACACCGAACTGTTTGCCGACAGGAATGGTCCTTTTGAACAACCGTTCCACATCTTCCGGTTTGGCAGAAGTCGCGATATCGAAATCATGCGGCTTTTTTCTCATAACCAAATCCCGAACACTCCCCCCGGCCCAAAGTGCTTCATACCCGGATTTTCTTAAAGTTTTGAGAATTTTTAACGCGGTCGATTTCATATCAATATCTCACTGAAAAATTTTCAAATTCATCCGTTGGCGGCTCATAATTAACTTTAACATCTGTCACCCGGGCAGACGGAGGACCGTGATGCGCCCATTCTTTGAGCCGATCTAAAGCTTTTCGTTCGCCTTCCGCAACAATTTCGACAGTTCCATCCGCTCTATTGCGGACCCATCCCTTAAGTCCGAGCTTCTTCGCTTCTGAATCAGCATGCGCCCGGAAAAAGACTCCCTGGACATATCCACTTATCACTAATCGCAATCGTTCTTGTGCCATAATTCTTTCCGCCATTCCCGGTTCTTGCCGGGATGATAATCATTTTCTGATCTTCTTCCTCAATTCGGCAAGAGTCAGTGTGTTCAAAATATTTTTCGACTCGCACCATCCTCGTCGCGCTTCGCTGACACCGTACGTCAGATTATCAAATTGGTTCACGGCATGCGAATCCGTCGCGATAGCCAGGGTTACGCCAGCGTCAACAGACTGACGAATATAAACCTCGTTCAAATCCAGCCTTTTCGGATGGGCGTTAATTTCAAGCGCCGTATTCGTTGCTTTTGCATGACGAATCATTTTATCCACATCGACGTCGTAGGCATCGCGGATACCGATTAGTCGTCCTGTCGGATGCCCAATCAGATTGACGTATTTGTTATCCATCGCCTTCAGAATCCGCTGAGTCATTTTTTCGCGGGGTTGCTTAAATCCGCTATGAATCGAAGCAACCACAAAATCCAACTCCTTCAACACATCGTCCGAATAATCCAGCACTCCGTCCGCTAAAATATCGACCTCAGAACCGGTCAAAAGCGTCAATCCCTTTAATTTCTTGTTGAGCTTGCGAATCGCCTCAACGCGAGCCATAAGCCTTTTTTCCGTCAGTCCATTTGCTACCGTGAGCGACTTAGAATGATCGGTCACCACCAAATATTCCAACCCATGTTTCCTTGCCGATTCCGCCATCTCCTCGAGTGTATTCTCACCATCACTTTCGTTAGTGTGTGAATGGAAATCGCCCCTAATTTGTTTCTCGGTTACAAGATGCGGAAGTGCGTGTTTGAGCGCAACTTCAACTTCCCCGTGATCTTCCCGAAGCTCAGGCGGCACGCATTCCATCCCTAAAATTTTATAGATTTCCTCCTCACTCTTGCTGGCGATAAGTTTGTCGTTTTTTTCGCTAAAAAGTCCGTACTCGTTAAGTTTGTACCCCTTTTTCTTAGCAATGTCCCGGATGCGGATGTTATGCGCTTTTGAACCCGTAAAATAAAGGAGACAAGCTCCATAAGCCGCGGGATCAACCACACGCAAATCCGCCTGCAAACCATTGATTGTGCGAATGCTCGACTTGGTATCGCCTTCGGCAATCACATCCGAAACAACCGGAAGTCCGACGAAAGTTTCCATCACCTTAGCGGAATTTTGAGCGGTAACCAGTATGTCCACATCATGAATCGTATCTTTTCGTCGCCGCACACTGCCCGCGACTGAAATCCGCTTTACCTCTTTCAGTTTTTTGAGTGCTCTGATAATTTCATCCGCCAACGGGACTCCGTTTTCCAGAGAAAACCGGCCTTCGGATTTTTTTAGAAATTCGAGGCCCTTCAAAATATTTTCTTCTGTTTTAGCCCGAATGCCTGGCAAGGTCTGCAATTTATGTTCAGAACATTTTTTCTCAAGCTCTCCCAAATTTTTGATTTTCAGTTTTTTATGCAACAGCAGCGCCTTTTTGGGGCCGATTCCCGGAATACTCTTCATATCTATAAGCACCTGCGGGATTTCTTTTTTGAGCTGATCATAGTATTTGATTTTGTGCGCGGTCAAAAATTCTTTGATCTTCTCGGATAAATCCTTGCCAATTCCCGGCAACTTGGTAAGTTCCTCACGTCGCGCAACTTCGTGAACATCCTCTGTCAAATTCTCAAGCGTTTGGGCCCCATTCCGGTAGGCGCGGATCTTAAACGGATTTTCTTCTTTGAGCTCTAAAAGCTCAGCGATATCGTTGAATATTTGAGCGATTGTCAAGTTTGTGGTCATAACAACCTCCGATCCGTCAAATATTGTTTAAACCTTGCCAAATGGTTCCGAAACACTTCTTTTTTGCGCGGGTCATATAAAAGATAGGCGGGATGATAAATTACGAAAAACTGGATTCCGGGATATTCCGGAAGCATAAAAAACTTGCCGACCTCTTTGTGCATCTCGAACTCTTTTTTATCCTTAGCCAGATATTTCAACGCCGTAGCCCCCAAGAGCACGATCACCTTTGGCTGGACTAACACCAGCTGGCGAGCTAAAAACGGAGAGCACGCGCTAGCCTCCTCCGCAAGCGGGGCCCGATTCTCCGGCGGGCGGCATTTCACCACGTTAAGAATTAAAATATCCCGGTCCGATTGAATCCCGATTTCGAGCAAAAACTCATCCAGTAGTTTTCCGGCACGGCCAACAAACGCCTTCCCCTGCTTGTCTTCCTTCTCACCCGGAGCCTCTCCAATAAAAATAATTTCTGATTTTGAATTACCACGGTCAACCACAATATTCGTTCTGGCATGCGAGAGTGTGCAACGCTCACAGTCTGATCCGGACAAAAGTTTCTTGAATTTTAAATATGTAGAAGCCGTAAGGATTTGATTGACAGAACCTTCGAAAAGATCGAATTGCACCACGATTACTCTCCCATCACCTTGACGATAACGCGTTTCTTTCTCTGGCCGTCGAACTCGGCATAATAAATCTGCTGCCACGCGCCAAAATCGATGCGCCCTTTTGTGATGGGAGCGATAATTTCGTGATGAATTAAAAGACTTTTCAGATGCGCATCGCCATTCGTTTCACCGGTTTGATGATGACGATAATCTTTTTTGAACGGACATAGTTTCTCAAGCCACTGGTCAATGTCGTGAATCAGTCCGTCTTCAGCATCATTAACATAAACCCCGGCCGTGATGTGCATCGCTGAGACGAGCACCATCCCTTCCTGAATCTTACTACTGCGAATAATTTCCTCAATTTGGGAAGTGATATTGATATAGTCCCGTGGTTCTTTGGTTTGGAACCAAAGATATTCGGTATGAAATTTCATAATCAATCAGGATCCGTTAGCTTATGAAAACAAAACCCTTTTTTCACTATGCTCTGGCTTAAAACCGAATGGCGTCAGCAAAAACTTCATGGTTCCCTCGAAAGCATCCACACATCCCTGGCACGCGCCACCCACAACATCTGAAGATGTTTTGATAAAACCAAACATCACATCCCCAACCGGCGCAAATATTTCTGTCAGCAGATCTTTTTTCCCAATGTCTACGCCGGGCGTGTCTGTCGTCATTACTGTCAGAGATCGTTTATCATCTTTCTGAACCGGTGATGGTACTGGGGTCGGAGTCAGCGCTTGCGTTGACTGCGCCGACTGTACGACAGCCGCTTGCGCTGGAATCGGTGCAGGCTGCTGCTCCTCATTTTGCTGCTGGGCAAATACAATGCCGAGTGCAGATACAAAAAGTAATTGGACAGAAATGATTTTAAACAAGTTCTTCATCAGAAACCTTCCCTTTTGTTTTTTCAAGTTGGAGGGCCTTTTCACCTTGATCGGCAATCGACAGGCCTTCATCCACCCGGCCCATCAATTTTTCACAGCGGTCATAAGTCGAACGAACATTTTTCAAGTGATTCCCTAAAACCCGGAAATCATCAGTAAATTTTGAGAAATCTATTTTCAGGCGCGTCAAATGCTCCAGCACTTCGCGGGCGCTTTGCTCGATACGCATGCCTTTCAATCCAAGCAATATCGTCTGAAGGTAAGAAAAAAATGTGCTTGGCGAAACCGCGATCACTTTTTTGGACCGGGCGTACTCGGCAAGCCCCTTGGCACCTATCACTTCGTCACGACCGGACATAATCTCGTAATAAACGTTTTCTGCAGGAATATACATCAGAGCAAAATCAAACGTCCCTTCCTTGGGAAGAATGTATTTGTCATGAATATCATCGATATGTTTCTTAACGTTATTAGCAAATGCCGTTTTAAGCTGTCGGCGCTCGTCATCATCTTGACTTTCCAAAATTCGTTTGAAGTTCTCGAGTGGAAACTTGGCATCTATGGGAACAAGGCCTTCTTGCAACGTTAGAACCGCATCAACCTTCACGCCGTTTTTAAACGCATACTGAAGAATATAATTTTCCTTCGGAACCACCTGAGCGATCAGTTCATCCAAAAATAGTTCACTCCAAACACCGCGAAGCTTCGGCGCTCTTAAAATATTTTCAAGCTGACGGATATCCTTACCCAAATCAAAAATCTGCTGGCTTGCCTGCTCCATACGCCCAAGCCGGTTCTGAACCTCGCCTACAACGCGCGCTGCGCCATCCAGACGGTCTCCCAAATGCCGCTGTGTTTCGTTGAGGAGCTGGTTTTGATCCTTTAACGAGGAGGTTATTTCCTGAGTCAGACTTTTCACGTCATTTTGCAAATTCCGGCTCATGACGTAAAAAAAGTAAATCCCCAGGAGAAACAGGACCACAAATAGAAGATATTCCAAATGAGAGCACCTTTCGTGTAAAATTTTGCAGCATTATATAACAATTTTCATGTTAGGATGAGAACTTTATGGCCACATCACGATCAAAACTCAATGAGCAAATTCACTTTGAAATCAACCTATTTGAAACGCTTTTGACAGAAAAACCGCATTATACCGACGCACTAATTGCCCTGGCCGATCTTTACACAAAAGTAGGAGAAATCAAAAAGGGGTTGTTACTCGATGAGCGGCTTGCGACATTATGCCCTGAAGATGACACTATTTTTTACAATTTAGCATGCAGTTATAGTCTGACGGGACAGTTAAAAAAAGCTTACATAGCCGTAAAAAAAGCTGTAAAACTCGGCTATGAAGACTTCGAACATCTAGCCCACGATTCCGATTTGGAGCCTTTGAGAAAAAGCAAATTATACGGCCCTAAGCTATTGCTTCTTCTTCCCCCCGAAAATTGACATGATTCCACCCATGCGTTCCGGCGCCTTTCCAATATTGATGCGAATGTCTTCAACGTGAAGCGCGGGATTAGCCATAATGATAATTCGACTCTGATATTGATGCTCAAAATTCTTGATAATACGCTTTTCCTGGACAAGCAACCGTTCTGCAACGTCAGGATGGACAGAAACCTCCAAGGTTTTCCGCTTGGAGTCACTGAGCGCTTTGCGGATTTGCTTGATTGCTTGAATAAGCATCGTCGTCACCGATTTCACAACGCCCTTCCCGCCGCAATGCGGACAAGGTTGATAAAGAGCGCTTTCATGCGACGGGCGCACCCGTTGCCGCGTCATCTCGACTAAGCCAAGTTCCGAAATTTTAAGAATATTCGTTTTGGCACGGTCACGGCGAACAGCATCTTTAAAAATCCTAAGCACACTGCGCCGATGTTCTTCCTCCTCCATGTCGATAAAGTCGGCAATGATAATGCCTCCGATATCGCGAAGCCGCAACTGCCGCGCAATTTCACGGGCCGCTTCGCAGTTCGTCCGATACACCGTCTCCTCAAGATTATGACGTCCCGTAAACTTACCGGTATTGACGTCAATAGCCACCAAACTCTCGGTTTGTTCAATCACCAAATGACCGCCAGATTTTAAATAAACGTTTTTTTGAAACGTCTTCTCGATTTCTTTTTCGATATTAAATTTCTCAAAAAGCGGAACCCGGTCATGATACATCTGAAGATTGACATGCTCATCAGGCATGTACACCTTCAGAAAATTCTGAATACTGCTAAAAATGTGGCGATCATCGACAATAATTGAAGCAGTCTCTTCCGTGAAAGAGTCACGGATAATTCGCTCGACCAGATCCAGCTCTTCATGAATCAAAGAAGGAGCTGGCTTGGTATTGATATCTTTTTTTAACTGAGACCAAATTCCCAAAAGATATTTGATATCGCGCTCAAACTCTTTATCGGCCTTGCCTTCCGCAGCAGTTCGCACAATAAAACCAACATCTTCAGGGATATCCATGCGGTTAAAAATAGCTCGGATGCGCTCTCGTTCCTTGGGCTCGTTAATGCGTCGACTCAAGCCCAAACGACGCTCGCCAGGCATCATCACCAGATAGCGCGCAGGAAATGAAAAGAAAGTAGTCAAGCGCGGCCCCTTGGTTCGAATAGGCTCTTTGACTACCTGTACAATGACTTCCTGGCCTTCTTTCAAGAGTTCATTAATTTTGACGCGGGAATGATGTTGACGCCTCGCGGGCTTGCGGACTTCCTCGATTTCATCGTCTCCCTCCACTTCGCCGGGTTCTTCCTCGGCATCCAGAGGATTCCGTACCGCATCGGTGACGTAAAGAAAACCGTCCTTTTCGGAGCCAATATTGATAAATGCCGCCTCGATTCCGGGAACGATGGTACGCACCGTCCCTTTGTAAATATTACCCAGCATATATTTTTGATCGGCACGCTCGATAAAAAATTCCTCGAGCTGGCCATTCTCGAGAATCGCCACACGCTTTTCGTTGGCTTCGAGACTAATTAAAATTTCACGTTTCATGGTAATGGAATTCCTTTTTTTAGATGTAATGAGACTGATAATAAAAATTGGCTGAAGAAATTAGACAAGATTCAGCAACAAATGAACCTTGAGAGGAAGTGAATTACGAAGTTGCCTTTGCTCCAGTAACGGCAGCACCTGCAACTTGATCTAATTGGGGATGTAATGTTTCACGAGTAAGCTGTCCTTCTGTATCTATAATGCCTACTGTGACAAAGAAAAGGGTTTCTGCCTTTCTGTTAGTGGCATCAGCTGTTTCCCGTTTTGCCCTGAATACATTACCCACCCATGGAAGATCACCAAAAAAAGGAACCCGCGTATACGTTGATGCACGATTATCTGTCATCAATCCCCCAATCGCAATCGTCTCGCCATCTCGAATCAACACTTGAGTTGATGCAACCGTTTTGTTGAATGTGGGAGCGCTCAATGTTGGGGTGTAAACCACGTTGGGTCCCTGCGTACTCACTTCTGGTTTAACTTCAACCATGATTTCTTCCGCAGTATTAATATGGGGAGTCACATTCATGACCACCCCGATATCTTTATGTTCAAAATCATTAATTACATAAGCACCTGTTTGTTCATTTAATTCAAAATGTGGAATGTAAATTTCCTGCCCTACCTGCACCTTTGCTGTTTGATTATTTAAAACGACAATACGCGGATTTGAAACAATCTTTGTGTTCGTTCGCGTCCTTAACAAATTCAGTGTTGCTGCAAAAGCTGCCAAACTCAAAGTTCCAAGAGTATAAGTTTCGCTTGCAACATTTGCCGTAGCTACAGCCAATTGAGGAAATGCTCGCGGATTTGTCGGATTGGGAATCGGTGTTCCTCCAGGTTGTAAAATAGGAAAAAACGACCCTCCAGCACCTCCCAACGGCGTTCCTCTTCCCGAATCAAACGGAAACGTCGTTGGCACGGCCGCACCCTGTAGAGTTCCGGCAACATTCCAATTTATTCCCAAATTCTCCGACTTATCAAGCTGCGTATTAATAATTTTCGAATCGATATAAGCCTGCGGCGTCCGTCGATCCAAATTCGCAACCACTTGCGAAATTTTGTAAAGATTGGCGGCCACATCCGTCACGATAATAGTATTCGTCCGAACATTCGCTTTTACTTTTCCGCGATCTGACAACAATTCTGAAATCGAATCCATAACTTCTGTTGCCGTCGAGTAATTCAAGAAAAATGTCTTCGTTTCCAATTCTTCCTGAGCCACTTTGTCTTTTGTAGTCACACGCACCACATTTCCGTCACGTTCAAATACGTACCCGTAAGTTTTAAGCACTACTTCTAAAGCCTTTTCCCACGGAACATTTTGAAGTCGGACTGTTACCGTTCCCGCCACCTCGGGACCAGCGACAATATTCACCCCGCCCTTCAGAGCAATCACGCGAAGCACGTTTTTGATATCCGCTTCTTTAAAATCAAGATTAACATTTCCAGGAGGAAGATTATCTTGGCTAGCAACAGTTGCCTTGTCTTTACCTGAGTCGACAGCGGGTGTGGGATCCTGCGCCCGTACGAGAGTCTGAGCGTATGCGGGAACCGTCATTAAAAGAGCTAACATCAAGGATATAATTTGCTTCATGCAATCCTTAATTGTGGATACTTATGAGGTTACGGATAATTAATCTTCGCTTAAACGCAGCTCGTAATGTTCTTTATTATATTTCAAAATTACCCGTTTTGCTTCAATTTTTTCAATCAAATAAGGACCGATCTTGTGCCCTTCCTCATAAACCTCGCCATCAACCATGACAAACGAGCCTTGTTTAGGATCGACCACAATACCTTCTAGCTTAATGCTCGATACTGAAAGATCTGGTTGATCGCCAGCCTGAGCTCCGGGGCCTATCAAAGGGACAAAAGGATCACGATGCTTATGGCTATCATACAAAAATCCATCCTGTGAAGCTATCAAAAATTGCCCCTGAATAAACGCTCCGGACAATATAACCAGCACAAGCAGAATCTTTTTCATGATGAAACCTCCCGCCCCACTTTCAAAAAGGTCAGAATACTCAGCTCAATCGCAAGTGCATCTTTTTTCTTTTCCGACTGTTCAATGCTCATCTCCGAAAGAAGGATTAGTTTGGAATGCCGCTCCAGCAAATTCACGAATTTACCAAAATTGTGATAGCGACCCTCTAGCTCGAGCTTCAACAAGATAGGTTTATAAAATGGATTCTTGGCAACAACATCGTTTCCTTTATATTCGAACTGCTTGGATGAAAGAATGATCACCCCGGATTCCTTCGCTAATTCTGAAATCATTCCAATCAGTTCGGCAACCTGATCCACATCAAAAAACTGCTCTTCAAGTTCGTCGATTTGAGAAACGTATGCTTTTAACTTATTTCTGAGTTGTGGTAGATTTTTAATTTTTTCCTCTGCAATTCGCGACTTCGATTTCATTTGAGTTATTTTTGACGTGACATGGAAAAGCTGATAAATATTCGGCACAACCCCGATCAGAAGCGCGACAAGGACAATACCTCCCGTCATCGCGATGAATTTCGCTTCTTTTGGATCCGCAAACTTCAGATCAGGAAGATTTATGTTTATCCCGAACACTTTCATCTTGCTTGCCTTTCATCGTAAAAGTCGCCTCAAACGAAGTCAGCACATTGTTATTGATTGTTTCCTGTGCCGTCGATGTTTGCACGTTCAATTCTCTGGAACCCGCTCCCGGTACAGCAGTTTTTGTTTTTTGCTTTTCATCCTGCTCTAAGGTCGGCTTAATCGCGCTGATATAATGACCAATAGATTTAATCGCCGGCTCATCTTCAGGCGCTTTCTCAATTCCTTTCATCCAAAATTCCCACTCATCCATTCCAGATGAGGATAGTTTGATTTTCCTAAGCCAGGCACTATCGGGAATCAAATCGCTTATTTGATTCAAAACGTAAGCCCATGACATATCAGATATGGAAATGAGATCACAAGTTTTCTTGCGCTCTAAAAAATTCTGATTAATATCTAGCATAATCTTGTCTGCTTCCTTAGATCCAGTCTCCAACCGTTTCCAATCGCCGGACATATTGTCCATTTCTCTTTTTGCTGTGCCTACCATAAAAGCCAGACTAATCCACAAAACAAACACTATGAGACATGCCACTATCATCCCAAACCGCAAAGAGATAACATGGGGTTGTTCGATTTTTCTGCGAAATTCTGTCGGAAGCAAATTAATTGTAATCATAGTTTCGCCCTATCAACTAAGCGCCAATCCCACGCTGACTGGAAGCACCGTCTCGAATTCCTTAACCAAATCTGCGTTCACCCAACTTGCAATCTTGACTCCTTTAAGCGGATCCCAAATTACAGGCTCTAATCCGAGCAAATTCCGAATTGACTCTTGAAGAAGTGGATTTCGAGCCATTCCGCCGGCAAGATGCAGTTGTTTCATATTCATGGGTTTACCCAATTGTCCTTCAACGTAATGAATCGTAATTTTGACTTCGTGAATAATTTTTTCGATAACCGCTCGCAGCAGCGGCTCATAAGGGGCGGTTCCGGCCTGAACGCCGGTCTTAACTGCCTCTGCCTCATCTGCTGAAATCTGAAGGTTTTTTGTGAGTGTCTGAGACAAATCAGCACCGCCAAATGAAATATCGCGCAAGAAAACAATTTGATTATTTTCCATCAAACTCAAATTAGAAACATTTGTTCCAATATCCAGAAGCGCCGATGATGGTAGAGGTTCTTTGGCCTGTGTTCGGAGGAAAGCATTAAGAGTGGCCAGTGAATCTAAATTGATAGCATCCACTTGTCCCCGTGCTTTCTGTATCTGCTGAATCAACCCCATAATGACATCCCGCTTACATGCCGCCAGAAGCACTTTCATCTGCCGCATGCCTGATCGCTGCTCTTTACCCATCAGCGACTGACAATCAAAATAAATCTCCGAAAGATTAAAGGGGACATATTTTTCTGCTTCAAACTCGAGCGAAGTTTTTAATTGTTTTTCATCCATCAACGGAAAGGTAATAATGCGAACTACTGCGGATTCACGCGGAACCGAAACCGCGACATGCTGAAATTCATAACCTTCTTTGGCATAAAGCCGGGTCAACAATTCCAAATTTCGATCAGAAGAAGCTGCGGTTTTTTCGTGAGTTAAATTCAGGAGAATAGTTTCATCTTTTTTTATTTCAAACTCGCTCAGAATAATGTTTTGTTTACCGATGTGAAGGCCTGTGGAAAAACGGGCAATTTCAGGACGCACTAACTCGCGAGCTTTTTGAAAAAGTTCGCTACCAGCCCTAGAGATTGTTGACTTCAATTCCGTGTTCGACATTGATTATTCTCACACTCATCCTTGAAATAAGAAAATACACCAGGGCACTACCATTTGAGATAGTGCCCCAATGTATTCGAAAGAGAATTAGCCTTCTATTGGGTTACCCGCAGCATTGTTAAAGCGAATCACCCCCGTTTCATCAACAAAAAAAGTATTCACTCCAGTAATATTAGCCGTTGTCGGCGCAGCTGTGCACGTATATTGATTTACGTTCACCAAAGTATAAGTGAATGTATAGCCTTGTTTAGTTCCGCCAGCCAGTGTTGCATCGATATACGGTGGATTTGCTCCAGAGAGCGCGGCTAAATTCGCCGGATAACTCGGCGGATTCTGTGCAGCCCTGAAACTTTCACAAGCTGTGCTCAACGTACGGAGTGACGATTTTGCTGCTGATTCATTCGCGTTCAAACGAGCCCTCAAGAGGTTAGGAATTGCGATAGCCGCTAACAAACCAATAATGGCCACCACAATCATAATTTCTACGAGGGTAAATCCTTTTTTGGAATTTAATTTAGTTAACATTTTATGATTACCTCCTTTGGAAAATCATGGTACGTATTTATGGCAACAAATAGGATGCCAACTAAGCGTTTATAATTTTCGGGTTATTTCTATATAGTCTGAAGCTTTTTATTTTGTCAAAAACAGCCTTACCAACTTCCGAATGTAAAAAAATTTTGCACTTTGTCCTAAAAACTGGCCTATTCCAAGTTGTACTTTTTGATTTTATACTGCAGCGTCTGACGACTAATATGAAGCCGTTTAGCTGCCTGAAGTTTATTTCCATGCGATTGCTCGAGTGCCTGCTCAATCGCCTTCTTTTCAAAACGTTCTCGGTTTCATTTTTGAGTTCGATCAGCATCGTACCGCCGCGCGTCATATCCTTCACAGAACGCAATTCTGTGCCCAACAGCTGAACAATATCATCTCTGCCAAGCGATTTTTTTTCGGCGAGCATAAAAATTCTTTCAACGATATTTTCTAACTCGCGAATATTGCCCGGCCAATGATAAGTCATTAAGTAATCCATTCCGTCTGGCAAAAACTCCAATTCTTTGGGCATATGATATTTTTCTTTTAGATATCCGATAAAATGCGATATCAATTCAGGGATGTCCTCACGACGTTCTCTTAAAGGAGGCAAAAAAATCGGGATAACATTGAGGCGGTAAAACAAATCTTCCCGAAAATTTTTCTTTTCGATTTCAGCTTGTAGATCCTTGCTGGTGGCAGCAATGATCCGGACATCGACAGGAATGTTTTCGATACCTCCCACCCGTTTTATTTCACGCTCCTGGAGAGCCCGGAGCAGTTTCGCCTGAACCGGCAATGACATATCCCCCACTTCATCAAGCAAAAACGAGCCTCCGTGAGCCAACTCAAGTAATCCTGGTTTTGTTGCCAACGCTCCCGTGAATGAACCTTTCTCGTGACCAAACAATTCGCTTTCAAGCAACTGATCAGGCAATGACGCACAGTTAACGCTTACAAACGGATTTGACTTTCGGGGAGAACTGTAATGAATCGCCCTCGCCACCATTTCTTTTCCCGTGCCGCTCTCGCCAACCACCAATACCGTACTGTCTGACTTAGCAACCTTTTCCAATAGCCGGTAAATCTCGTGCATCTTAGGGCTGTTGCCGATCAATTTGGAAACCTGATACATGGATTGAGTCTTCTTCTCAATTGCGGGAAAAACCGTATTTAGTCGTTTCGAACTCAACGCCCTTTTCAGCGTCACTACTAATTCATCAATCTCAAATGGTTTCGTAATGTAATCAAAAGCACCTCCCCTCATGGCGGAAATCGCAGATTCCACTGAGGCATGAGCCGTAATCAAAATCACATTAGTCTCCACATTAAATTGCTTCACCGCTTCCAAAACCTGGAGGCCGTTCATAGTAGGCATCACAATATCAGTAATCACGATTTGTGGATTTACCGTCGAGAGCTTCGCCGTCGCAAGGCGCGGCTCCACAAAACAATGCGGCTCGTAGCCTTCCTTCTTCAGAGCCTTGCTCATAAAATTAAGTATACTTTCTTCATCATCGATAATCATGACCGGTATCGTTTTCTTATCCATATATTTCACTTTGCTAACAAAGGCAGTTGAATAATAAATTCCGTTCCTAATCCAGCCTGGCTTCGAACCGTAATTTTACCGCCATGGTTTTCTACAATTTTTTGCACAATGGCTAAGCCCAAACCTGTTCCACCATGTTTTGTGGAATGGAACGGCTGAAACAGAACCTTCTGCATTTCTTTTGAAATGCCCTTTCCACTATCCATGATGGAAATCACAACCTGTTCTTCCCCCTCGCTTCGGATTGTCAACACCAAATCCCCGCCCACGGGCATTGCCTCATAAGCGTTGAGAACCAAATTGAACAGCATTTGTTTAATACGGTTTGAATCTCCGTAAAATCTTAACGGCTTTCTATCAAATGTCTTAATGATATGCACCTTCCCATTTTTCTGAGGCGCATTACCGGCCACCGCAAGCACTTCCTCAATCGCTTGCGATAAATCAAAATATTCCCGATGTACCGTATCCACACGTGAATAATCTAGAATTGAAGTTAAGATATTTTTTAACCTTCGCGTCTCTTTGACAACGCTTTGCATCAAATGCTTGTTCTCATCAGAAAGCTGCGGTTCTAGCTCTTTACTTAACACCTCAACTGTACCGCTAATCGCTGTTAGAGGATTTTTTATTTCGTGAGCAATTCTCGCCGTTAGCTCGCCTAAATTAGTCAATTGTTCCTGATTTTTAAGCTTTTTTTCCAAATTGTATATCCGGACTGATAAATAAGTTCCCAGATAACCCACGATCCCAAAAATTGTCATCCTCACTAGCGCAAGATAAAATATTGGAAACCAGTCTCTGAGATTGTAATAACGCCTTAAAATAAAATGCCCAGGAAAATTTAAATTAACGAACTCGAATAAAATTAATAAGCTAAAAATAATGCAGGTTAATAGTGTCGTCCAGATACTCCCTTTCGCCGGAAGAACCAATGCAGAACCCAAAATTGTAATCACGTAAAAAACAATAAAGACACTGTCTATCCCACCGGTAAAGTGCACCAAAGCACTTTCCCAAATCAGATCAATCAAAATTTGGGTATAAGCCAATCCTCGAATTTTCTTGCCGGACAAAAACCACAGGATATAAACAATGCTAAGAACACAAAGAAAAATAACGAGAACGGAAAAGAGCCACCGATGCTGAGGATAAGTCCAGAACCCCAGGCACAAAAGAATCGTAGCAACGAGGAGCCTTGCCACAATAAACGTTCTGACATTAAGCACGAATACATCCAAAACCATTGCTCCCCCTCTACTTAATCGCTTGCGTAATCGTCAAAATCGGCAAGAACATGGCGATAACAATTCCTCCAATCACAACACCGAGAAACACGATGATCATCGGCTCGATCAGAGACGTAATTCCCTGCACCGCGTTGTCTACCTGCTGATCATAAAAATCTGCAATTTTTCCAAGCATCTGCTCCATTTCTCCTGTCTCCTCACCCACGGCAATCATTCGGGTTACCATTGGCGGGAAATATTTGCTTTTTGAAAGCGGCCCGGCAATACCGCCGCCCTCCTTGATCGACGTTCGAAGCTGATCAATCACAATTTCAATTTGAAGATTACCAGCTGTCTTGGACACAATTTCAAGAGCTGTTAGAATCGGAACGCCGCTCTTTACTAGTGTGGCTAACGTGCGACTAAATTTACTAACAGCAACTTTGACAAATAGCGGGCCCACAACCGGAAGCGTTAACAATGTCCGGTCAAACCACAACCGCCCGTTCCGTGTTCGGACAATTGTTCGAAGAAAAAAAACGATCAGCGCAATCGACCCAAGAATAAATAATGAGTTTTTTCGAACAAAATAGCTGGCGCTGATAGCAATCTGTGTCGGCAAGGGAAGTTTGGCGTCTAGCGTGGAAAAAATTTCCGCGAACTTGGGGATTACGAAAGTAAACATCGCATAAGTTATAATCAACGCTACGCTCGTAACAACCGCTGGATAAATCATCGCGGACCGGACTTTATTAATTAAAGCATTTGTTTTCTCCATATAGGCGGATAATCGATCAAGAATTTCGTCCAATTTTCCGCTCGATTCACCCGCTCGCACCATATTAATGAATAGGGTCGAAAATACCTTTTTGTGTTCATCCAGACTTTCCGAGAAACTTTTTCCGCCCTCAACACTCGATTTTAGCTTCCTGGCAACCTCCTGAAATGAGGGGTTGTCCATTTGCTCACCCAAAATATCCAGAGACTGAACCAGAGGAACGCCGGCGTTGATCATGGTGGCAAGTTGCCTTGAGAAAACCACCATATCTTCTAATTTGATTTTTCTCCCCCGCTTTTTACTTCCTTCACGTTTGACGGAAAATAGTCCGGCTGTTTCTTTAAGCTGATTGATCTGAACAATGACAAAACCACGTTTATGAAAATCCGCAATGAGGGAACCGGCATCCTGCGCTTCCTGAATACCTTTCACGTCTCGTCCCTGAGAGTCTTTGACTAAATATTCAAACTTGGGCATTCCAAACCTCCCGTATGTCTTGCATCCGAAAACACTTCCGGATCTGTTATTAAATCATCTCTTCTGAAGTAATTCTCAAAACTTCCTGAAGCGTCGTATAACCTTTCGCAAACTTATCGACGGCATCTTCGAACAAAGTCTTCATTCCATTTTTAATCGCATGAGTCTGAATATCAAAACTGGATTTTCGCGCCAGAATCATTTCCCGGATTGGGTCATCAACAATAAGCGATTCGCTGCAAGCCATTCGTCCGAGATAGCCCGTACCATGACAAACGTTGCATCCTTTTCCCTGAAAAGCCTTGCCATCGCCCCAAATATCATCTTTGATTTTAAGCCGCTTTAACACATTGTTGGGAATATCCACTTTTTCTTTGCAATTCTCACAAATCCGCCGGCAAAGACGCTGAGCGACGGAAATAAGAAGCGAGGCGCCTATCAAAAATGGCTCAACATTCATATCCACCAGCCGCGTAATGGCCCCGGCCGCACTGTTGGTATGAAGTGTGCTAAATAGCAAATGCCCCGTCAGCGCCGCCTTTACAGCAATATCTGCTGTTTCACCATCACGAATTTCTCCAACAAGAATAATATCGGGATTCTGCCGCAAGAGAGAACGAAGACCGTTGGCAAACGTAAGTCCAATTTCTGGATGCACTTGAGTCTGTGTAATTCCTTCCAGCTGATATTCCACAGGATCTTCAATCGTCATGATGTTACGTTCGGATGTATTCAATTTACTTAAAATGGAATACAGCGTTGTTGATTTACCACTTCCAGTCGGCCCCGTAATCAAAATCATACCGTACGGTTTTTCGATAGCTTCTTTTAGTTTTTTTAAATCTACCGCGTTAAATCCTAGACGCTCCAAACCAAAAGAAAGCGAGGTGGTATCCAAAATGCGAAGCACGACCTTTTCACCATAATAAGTTGGTAAAACCGAAACACGAAAATTGATTTCTTTATTACCGAGACGGATTTTGAACCGGCCATCCTGTGGCAATCTTTTCTCGGTGATATCAAGCGTTGACAAAATTTTAAGTCGCGCAGTCACTGTCGGATGCATTCGAACCGGCGGCATTACGGCTTCTTTTAATACGCCGTCAATGCGGTAACGAATTCGAAACTTGTCTTCATACCGCTCAAAATGAATATCAGAAGCGCGCTGTTTAATCGCGTCTTGAAGTACAAGATTTACCATTCGGATAAGCGGCACGTCTGTTTCTTTTACGTCCATCAATTCTGTTTCTGACGATTCTTCAATCACTTTGATATCACTATCCTCTACAGACTCAATAACTTCTGAAAGATGCTCTGAGGTTTGGAATTGCTCATCCAGACAATTTCTGATTTCACTGACTGACGCTAGCACCGGAATAATTTGCAGTCCCGTCGCCTGCTTCAAATCATCAATCGCAAGAATATTAAGAGGATCCGGCATAGCCACAGTAAGAATGTTGGATAATTTACTGACAACTATAGCGTCGTATCGGTAGGCCAACTTTTGTGGAATTAGACGAACCAGATCATGGACAAGATGAATCGATGGAAGCGAAATAAATGGTATTCCAAGATGACGGGACATAAAACAGGTAAAATCCCGTTCCTTCATCAGCCCCTCATTCACAAGAATGTAAATAAGCTCTCCCCCTTTTTCTGCCTGAAGCAGACGGGCTCGATCCATGGCCTCACGACTGACGATGCCTTCTTCCACCAATAAGCTCTGCATTTCTTGACGATTCATCGCATGTCACCTCATGTCGCATTTTTGCTGATTTCAATTTCCCCGGCAGTCAAACGAATTACCTCCTCCAGCGAAGTTTCTCCCTGGAGCGATTTAATAATTCCCGTATCCCTCAGCGTTCTCATTCCCTCCTCTTTTGCGGCCCGTTTCAATTCATCCTGAGAAACCTGGGTCATAATAAGAGATCTAATTTTAGGCGTTAGAAGAAAGACTTCGGTCAAAAGAGTGCGCCCCTGGTAGCCCTTCCTTCCGCAATGCTGGCAGCCGACGGGATGATAAAGTTGAATGGGTCCACCCGCCGATTTTTCCGTTAAATGATAACGCTCGATAGTCTCATGATCCGGCGTGTACGGTTCGCGGCACTGCTGACAAAGCCGACGGGCTAGGCGCTGTGCTGATATCATCAAAATAGATGATGAAATAAGAAAAGGTTCCAAGCCCATGTTACGGATTCGGATCAAAGAACTGATCGCGTCATTCGTGTGAAGCGTGCTCAACACCAGATGTCCCGTAAGCGCGGCTTTGATGGCGATATCCAAAGTATCAAAGTCACGGATTTCACCAATCATGACAATGTCGGGATCCTGCCGCAAAATGGATCGAAGCGCAGCGGCAAAAGTCAGACCGATATTTTCATGCACATTCACCTGATTGATCCCTGCTATTTGATATTCAACGGGATCTTCGACTGTTGTGATGTTTTTTTCGGGGCTATGAAGCAAATTCAAAATTGAGTACAGCGTCGTAGACTTTCCACTCCCAGTGGGTCCGGTAACCAAAATCATTCCGTGGGGCTTTGAGGCGCATTGGCGGATTTTTTCAAGTTCCTCTTCCAAAAAACCCAATTTATTCAAATGCAGAACGGTGCCTTTTTTATCAAGAATACGCAAACAAATTTTTTCGCCAAAACTTGACGGCACTACTGAAACACGCACATCAACTTCACGATTTTGAATTTTTACTTTAAAACGACCATCTTGCGGTATACGTCGTTCGGCAATATTTAACTGACTCATCACCTTGATTCGGGAAATAAGAGCGTTGGCCATAGACTTTGGCGGAGCCTTCAGTTCTTCCAGGACACCATCCACCCGAATACGGATACGAACGGATTTTTCCCAAGGTTCAACAAATAAGTCTGAAGCATTTTTCCGTATGGCCTCTGCAATTAACAAATTTGCCACTTTGATTACAGGAGTTTCGGAAGCCTGCTGTCGAAGCGCCGCAGCGTCTTCATCGCTCACATCAGAGTCATCCCTTTGAACAATGTTCATCAGCTCTTCGATTTGGCCTTGAGGTACTTCCGCGACTGAAAATTGGGTATAATTTTTCTCTATTGCTTCATCCAATTTGTTCGGGAGACAAAGCATGACGTCGAATTTTAATTTCAATTTTGCACGAATATCATCAAGCGCAATTATTGATGTTGGATCTGAAGTTGCTATCGTGAGGACATTATCGATTAAAAATAATGGGAGTACTTTATGTTCCAAAGCCACTTCCTGCGGGATTAGCTTCAAAACTTCCGGGGTAATTGTAAAATGCGTGGGATCGGCAGCAGGATAACCAAATTCATCCTTGAGGAAGTTGAAAATTTCATCTTCGCTCAAGAGGTCTTTTTCCACCAAAGCATTAAACAGGGATACTTCCGACCGGGAACCGCCTTTGGACAAAACCAATTCGGCATCCTCAGCGCGAATCAACCCTTTTTCAACCATTCTTCGAATCAGTTTTTCATTGAGGAGACTTTTTGCCATTTGCGCCCCTCCTCTTTTTACAACATCACTTCTTGTCTTTCATTTTGTCTTCTGCCGCTTTTTTTAAAATTGAATCCGTTTTAATAGAATCACTTTCTTTGGTTCCGCCAAAAACCCTGCGTATCATTTCTTCAATTTGTTTTACGCCACCGACAAAAGCCAAAATACTCAAATTTGTCTTTGATTGTATTTTCTTGATGGTTTCATCATCTGAAGGATCAGCCAGTGCAACCGTCAGCACATCACGGGTCTTTTCGATCGGCACAAAGCAATTCTCAAGCAGAAATTCTCTGCCAAACTCTTTCATCAAATTCCTATTCACGGTTACGTTATCCAAGGAAAGAAAGGGGTAATTAAATTGCTTTGCTAATGCAAAGGCCAGATCCTCTTCCTTCACAAAACCACTATTCACCAAAATTGCTCCAATCAACCCACCCTTTGCCTTTTGGGTTTCAAGAGCCTTGTTTAATTCTTCCCTGCTCAAAATTCCGTGATCCAGAAGAATTTCACCAATTCGTTGGCCCTTTGATTGAGACTCCATATTGTGCTCCCCGTCATTGCGACGAAAGAACTTCTATCCACTTTAAAATAAATGAGTTAGACGTCACAAGCTAAGTATAACTTCCACCCTGCATCCTTGCAAATTAACGACTAATTAAAGAGGCTAATGGAAGGTTTTATTTATGGAAAAGAAATTCTAGCGGACAACGTCCACAGTCGGGATTCTTGCGGCAATAGTCTTTCCCGATCCGAACGATTTGGGCATGATAATCATTATAAATTTCCTGCGCGGCTGGAAGTTGCTTTTCAAACCAATTTCGGATGTCATCATATGGCAAATCTTTTTCAATCAGATTATGCCGTGAAAATATACGGCGGGTATACGCATCTACCACAAATATTTTCTTCCCGAGCGCATAAAGCAGAATGGAATCGGCCGTCTCTTTGCCAATTCCGTTCACTAAAAGCAACTCATGGCGAAGAGCTATCGCATCAACTCTCTTCATTTTTTCAACCGAAAATTGGTATCTCGATTTAAAAAAATCCAGGAAGTGCTTCAGACGCTTTGTCTTGATATTAAAAAACCCGCTGGGTTTCAGCCAGACACGCAGCTGCGCAAGAGGTGCCCGATCGAGTTTCTTGGGATGAAGCACTTTTGCGAGTTTTAAATTATTTATAGCCTTTTCCACATTCGTCCAGGCCGTATTTTGAGTGAGTATTGCTCCCACCATCACCTCAAATGGGGTATCCCCTGGCCACCATTTCTGATCCCCGCCATCCTGGCGCAACCGTTTATAAATTTCGAGGAGAAGATTTGAACTCAAAGCGCTCGAGCGGCGTGTGGATGGGCCCTTTCGCTGTAAGTTCACTTTGAAAAAGGACAATTTCACGGACTTTTTGCTTTTGTTCATAGGTGTAATTTTTTAGAAAATCCGGAATGATAATATGAACCCGGGACCCCTCACGAACACGACCTAAAGTTAAATGGGGATTAAAATCCCGTCCTTCAATCGGAACACCGATTCGAACCAGCTCCAAATCGCAAGCTTCTTTTAAATCCTTAAGTTCGCAGATATTCCCATCAAGCCCCACCCACAACACTTTTGGGTGATTAACATTCGGAAACGCACCGATATCTTTTAGCGCTAAATCAAAAGCACGAAACCGCGATGCCAAGTTCCGAAGCATCAATGTGATAGTTTCCACTCTTTCGATATCAATGGATCCAAAGAAATGAAGTGTCAAATGTACATTACGAGGATCCGTGAATTTAATGTCGTTCGAATAAGCAGCGAATGCTTTTTCGAGTCTCGAGAATTCCTTCTCGAAAATTTCTCCGAAAGGAACGGCTAAAAACGCTCGAATTTGATTTTGTGCCATAAAAGATAAAACGCTCGTTTGGCCGCCAGTAGTCGCACGCGTTCACGGTCGCCTCGAAATTGAAATTTCTCAACAAATGTCTGCTTTGAATTGGCTACGGCAATAAAAACAAGTCCAACAGGTTTCTGTTTCGTACCCCCACCAGGCCCCGCAATTCCGGTAATTCCAATTCCGTAGTTGCTGTTCATCAGCGCGCGGACATTCGCTGCCAATAACATCCCGGCTTCTTTCGATACAGCACCGTATCTTGACAGTACGGACTTCGGAACATTCGCAAAATTTTCTTTTACCGAATTGGCGTAGGCAATAATGCCGCCAACAAAATACTTGGAAGATCCAGGAATATCTGTGAGAAGTTTTGTCACTAAACCACCAGTGCAACTTTCCGCCACAGAAAGAGTTTTCTTTTTCGCGCAAAGCAGCTTACCCAAAATCTGCTCGAAACTCTCCGAGTTATCAAACGAGTAAATATAATCCTTCAGCTTTGATTGAAGCTTCTTCTTCAACGCCTGTAAGTTATTGCCCACTGCGGTAAACCGGACTTCCCCAAGCGATGGATAAATCCCGCATTCCACATTCCGAGGATCAGGAAGCATCCCTAGCTTTTTTAGAAAATCAACTTCTGAAATCCCAACGGCCTTAACAGAAAAAGAATCAAGCTTCCTTCTTTTCATTACAAGATACTTGGGAAGAACTTCCTTCAGCATCATCGCTTCAAATTCTCTGGGAACACCAGGCAATGCGATAACAATTCTATCTGCAGATCGAAACATGATTCCCGGCGCCTTGCCGACATGATTCTTGATCGGCGATTCCTGCGCTCCATAAAAATAATCTGAAAGGGTTTGATGCGTAATATCATCAAATGTCGGTCCCAATCCTCCAGAGGTAATCACGAAATCGGACATTTCCAGAACTTCACGCAACGCTACGTGAATTTGTGCGGGGTCATCCGGCACGGAACGCTCTCCAACAAGTTTCATACCGTGTTCAAAAAGAACGCGGCCTAAAAATAAGACGTTGGTGTTAAGCACTTCCCCTTTAAGAAGTTCCGAGCCGATAGAAAGAAGAAAAACCCCTGAACTAGATCTCACCATACCGGGCCGCCCACTTTTATGTAGATAAAGACAATAACATGAGCAAAAAGTCCTGCGACGATATCATCCAGAATAATTCCAGTGGCGCCTTCAATTTTTTCAAGTCGGCGGATGCCAAACGGTTTTAAGGTATCAAACACTCTGAAAAGGACAAATCCCATCACTGCCGTAGTCCAACTAAGCGGTAGTGAAATAAATGTCGCGAAAATGCCAAGCACTTCATCCATAACGATAAATTGAGGATCTTTTTCTTTCCCCTCAGTCACCTTCAGATAAGCCGACGCAAACGTGGCGGTAATTAACAACAGGACAAAAAAGATCAGAAGATCGGCAACAGGAACCACGGGATAACGATGAATCAGCCAAATAAGGGCAAGACCACCAAGGCTTCCCCACGTGCCAGGTGCAAACGGAATAAATCCCAGACCAAAAGCCGAAAGCACAAATTTAAGCAATGATTTATGCATACAGATTCCTCCAGTTATGTTTCAGAAAATCCCATCCCGAAGAAAGTGAAAACCAGGTTGCGCCAGCAAGAAAAGTATAATTCGCAAGGTCAAAAAAGATATTTGAGTGGGAATAGTCCCTCACCATCAAACAAACATATGTGACAAAAAGGGAAATGATCTGGCTAATCACTTTAATCTTCCCGCTTCGTTCTGCAGCCACTACAATATTTTTCCCCAAAAAATAAAAACGAATGCCAGTCACCCCAACCTCCCTGACAAAAATAGGAATCAAAGCCCAAAACGGGTACATTCCCAAATCACTGAGAATAAACAAAGTACCAAGGATAAGAATTTTATCTGCGATGGGATCCAGAATTTTTCCAAAATTGGTGACCATAGCACCGCTACGGGCCAACTGGCCGTCCCATAAATCAGTAAGCGCGGCCACAGTAAAGACAAAAAGCGCAACAATTCTTGCTGTAAATGATGATTGGATTAAGAGATAGAAAGTTACAAATGCGAGGATGACGCGGATAATCGTCAGATGATTCGGTGTAATTTTAATCGGTGACATATTCTCCCGCTAGGTCGTATTCGAAAGAATCAGTGATCCGGCACGGGATCAAATCACCGGCTTTCAGTTTATGATTCGATTTCGATTTTACGTAAACCAGACCATCTACATCCGGCGCGTCCATATATGAACGCCCCACAAAACCCTGTTTCTTTTCCTCGGCGACGCCTTCAATCAAAACTGGAAGTGTTTTGCCAATCAACTGCCGGAAATTCTTCTTTGAAATCTTCTGCTGAAGACTCATCGCCTGATGAAACCGCTGTTCCTTTATTTCGTCAGGAATCTGATCCGGCAAAGTCCCGGAATAAGAATCTTGTTCATAAGAATAAGGAAAAACACCAAGCCGGTCAAATTTCGTTTCCTCCAGGAAATCCAGCAACTCATTAAAATCTTGCTCTGTCTCACCGGGAAAACCGACAATAAACGTGGTGCGAATAGCCGCGCCCGGAATTCTCTGCCGTATCCTTTTAACCAAAGCACGAATAAATTCGCTTGTCACGCCACGGCGCATGCTTTTAAGAATCGGATCAGCAATATGCTGCAACGGCACATCCACGTACTTCACAATTTTCTGAGATTCTGCAATCGCGTCCAGAATCGCATCGCTTAAATGTGCGGGATAGGCATAGAGCAAACGAATCCATGAAATCTCGTCGACAGAATTCAAAGATCGCAAAAGCTCCGGCAACATAAATTCACCGGCAAAATCCCTTCCGTAAAATGTGGTGTCCTGCCCGGTTAAAATGACTTCTTTCACTCCTGCGCGGCCATGCGCGCGCACTTCGCTCATCACATCCTCAATTCTTCGGGAGCGGTGCAGACCTTTTAAATCAGGAATAATACAAAACGAACATTTGTGATTGCAGCCTTCGGAAATTTTAACGTAACGAAAATGAGATGGTGTCAGCGAAAAACGCGGCGAATCGTAATCGTAAAGAAAAAGAGGTTTTCCCACTTCGACCACACGACGGCCCTGGCGGACATCGTTAAGAATTTCTGCTATTTTTGGGAAATCCGCACTGCCGACAAACGCGTCCACTTGTGGCATTTGATCTTTCAGCTCGTGATGATATTTCTGCGCCAGGCAGCCCATCACTACTAGCTTTTGAATGCGCCCCTCATCCTTCAGGACACTCAAACTTAGAATTTTCTCGATTGATTCTTTGCGGGCATCATGAATAAACGCGCAGGTATTCACAATCGCCACATCACAATCTGTGACGGAATCAGCAATCTCGTAATCCTCGTTTTGAAGAATGCCGAGCGCAACCTCACTATCCACCAGTGTTTTGGGACAGCCTAGGGAGAGCATGCCAACAGAAATTTTTTTAGAACTAGCTTTTAGAGATTTCATGGATAAACGCATCGAAGAACTGGCGAGCATTCTTCTGATAACCTTTCAGATATTTTTCTGACTCCTCACGAATAACACCAGACTTAAAACCGCTCTTTACAATTTCATCCCGTCCGTGCACGAGCCACCGGTTAATCAGAGGACGATCCATTTCCAGATGGAATTGAACCGCATAAGTTCTCGGATTTAATTTAAACGCCTGATTCCGACAAATTTTCGAGCCTGCAAGACACACGGTTTTCTTCGGCAAATCAAAGGTCTCGCCATGCCAGTGAAACACCCGAACCCGGTTTCTGGGCTCCCGTTCCAACGACTGTAAACAATTATCCTCTAAACCCTCTTTTGTCAAATCAACGGTATACCAGCCAATTTCCTTTTTGGGACCAGGATAAACTCGCGCCCCCAATGCTTTGGCAAGCAGCTGAGCACCCAGGCAAACCCCGAGCACGCCTTTTTCTTTGGCAAGCAAATCCTGGATAAACAGATTCTCGTCAACAAGCCACGGAAATTCTTTCACGTCATTGACGCTCATAGGACCACCCATAAACAGAAAGACATCATTCTTGAATAAATCTTTCGTAAAGCGGCTTTTCTTATCATAGAGCTTGAAATGGTTCACGATATGTCCGGATTTCTTGAAATACGGAGCCATTATGCCGGAACTTTCGTAGGAAACATGCTGAACCACTAGGATTTTAAGCTTTTTTGAAGGCATTTTAAGACGTGGTTACTTCAGAATTTTCAGAAGCTGAGGATTCAACGCCTCCCGGAAAACTCTCCCTCGGGACTAGAATTTCTCGGGGTTTAGAACCCTGAAAGGGCCCGACAATACCATTCTGTTCCATCTGATCAATCATTCGTGAGGCGCGGGAATAGCCAAGTCGCAACCGGCGCTGAAGAATTGAAGCCGAAGCCTGTCCGGTTTGAAGCACAACACGCACGGCCTCGTCATACATCTCATCTTTCTCCTGACTGACACCGGATTGCTTTGGATCACCAGCTTGCATCAGACTTTCAAGATATTGCGGCTTTTCCTGATCGGCAACAAATTTAACGACTTTGTTAATTTCGTTATCTTTGACAAGCGCCGCCTGGCCGCGAATAGGTTTCGGCTGTCCGGGTTCAAGGAAAAGCATATCGCCTTTACCCAGAAGCGTGTCGGCTCCATTGCCGTCCAGCACCGTGCGCGAATCCACTTTGGAGGCCACTTTGAATGAAATACGGGCCGGGAAATTAGCTTTGATCACGCCTGTAATTACGTCAACGGACGGCCGCTGAGTCGCAAGAATAATGTGAATGCCTACCGCGCGCGAAAGCTGCGCCAATCGGGTAATCGCACCCTCCACTTTGTCCTGCGCCACCATCATGAGGTCCGCCAATTCATCGATGATAACAACAATATATGGAAGCTTCGCCGGAATCTCATTAGTCTCACGACTGCGGTCGTCTTCAGAGCGCGTGTTAAACGAATGAATGTTGCGCACACCGACACGGGCCAGCAGACGATAACGGGATTCCATTTCACCGACAACCCAGTTAAGACACTGCGCGGCTTTCCGCACATCAGTCACTACGGGAGAAATCATGTGCGGAATCTTGTTATAGACAGCTAGCTCAACCATTTTGGGATCAATCATCACCAATTTCAAATCGGCTGGAGACAGCGAGTAAAGAAATCCGAGGATAATCGCATTCACGCAAACTGTTTTTCCAGAACCGGTTGTGCCGGCAATCAGCAAATGTGGCATCTCCGTCAAATCCGCAATCAACGTGCGGCCGCTGGAATCTTTTCCCAGCACAAGAGGCAATTTCGACTTGCGATTCGCGTACTCGCGGGTTTCAAGCAAATCTTTGATAAAAACCATATTGGTTGTGGAATTGGGAATTTCAATCCCAACAGCGGCTTTACCCGGAATCGGCGCTATAATGCGCACACTAGTTGCCTTGAGCGCCAGAGCTAAATCATCTTCAAGACTGGTGATACTGCTTACCTTCACACCTGGGGCAGGCAAAATCTCGTAACGGGTAATAACAGGTCCCTGCTCCACCTCAACCACTTTTACATCAATACCAAAATCACGCAGGGTTTGTTCAAGAATGCGGGAGTTTTCAGCCAAGTCATCTTCCAATTTATGAGTCACAGGCTCAGGATTGTTAAGAAGATCGAGCGTTGGAAACCGATAGGATGAATTGATGTCTGATTTTGAGATTGAAATGGAAACAACATCAGTTACAGGCACCGGAGGAACCTCACCGTCCTTTTCTTTGAGCTTCGGGGCTTCAGCAACTAATCCGTCTTTTTGCCGTTCTTTTACTTCCTGCTCCTTCAGCGACTCAGCTTTCTTTTCCAGCTTCTTATCTTCTTTAATCTCATTTTTTTTAATAACGGGTTTTTTGTCATCTTTAAGCGCTACTTCACTTTTGAGCGCGAGTGGATCATACTTTTTTACTTTTAGCGGAACGTCTTTAAACACAAATGGACGCACTTCAACCTGCTTGATATCCGCCTTCTCACCTTTTTTTACAGAGATTTGCGGAGGTTTGTTTGATTGCGCAGTTTGAGATCTTTCCTTTAATCCTTTAAGGCTAAACTCCAGCTTTTTTTCACTTTTCTTTAGCTGCGATGTTGCTCTCTTTTCTTTTTCACGCGCATTCTTTTCTCCAACCCGCTCTTGAAGCCCCGAATAAAACCAATTCCAGATATTTCTAAAGATAGGATAAAGCAAGAATTCTGTCGCAAGTAAAAATGACAACAACAAGCAGGAAATAGAAAGAATCAATCCACCCAGCTGACCAAAATAGGCGTGCAAAAAATTTGCAACCAGATATCCGACCAATCCTCCAGTATTCACCTTCTGGTCCATTGGAGTCAGTAGCGTAAAGATCGCGGTTGAAGAAATAACAAAAAAACCCAACCCAATAAATTTGAAGAATTTACGCTCAGGAACTTTCTGAAGGAAGAGACATCCCGCCAAAAAGAAAAAGGCTGCGGGCACAAAATAAGAAGAAAATCCGAGAGTTAAGATCAGATAGTGGGAAATATATACGCCGGCGACACCCGTAAGATTTTTGATAGGCTGTCCGGCATGAGAACTGAAGAAAGAATGATCTTCATTGTGATGAAAGAAAAGACTGGCCAGAAGAAAAGCACCCAGAAAAAGAAGCATGACTCCAAATATTTCATTCACCCGCTCTTTTTTCATGTCAAATCCCAGTGTGACCAAATCCGCCGACACCGCGGATCGTCATATCCAACTCTTCTTCAAATTCAAGCTCGGCCTGTGTCACTTCGGAAAAAACCATCTGCGCGATGCGCATACCCCGCTCAATCAAAAACGGCTGATCGCTCAGGTTAATCAGAATAATGTTGATCTCACCGCGATAATCTGAATCAATGGTCCCGGGACTATTGAGGCAGGTAATTCCATTTTTTGCTGCCAGCCCGCTTCGAGGCCTAATCTGCGCTTCGTAGCCCTGTGGCAGACTTATAGCTAGGCCGGTTGGGATCATCTTCCACCTACCTGGCTCCAACGTCATCGGTTCTTTCACTGCAGCGCGCAAGTCCATGCCGGCTGCACCCGAACTCATGTAACCGGGAGCTTCTATGTTTTCGCCATGAGAAAGCCGTTTAACCCGGACATTGATTTTTTTCATTTCGCGTCTTGTGTAATCCCCAATTCTTTCTTGGCTTGTTTTGCGCTAAGATTAATTTTCCCGGAGGCATCGATTCCAATCACCTTCACAGCGACAACGTCGCCAACCTTGAGATGATCTTCTGCATTTTTCACGAATCCTTCCGCAATCTCAGAAACGTGCACTAAACCATCGGTGCCGGGAATAATTTCACAGAAGGCGCCAAAATTCATTATTTTGCGTACTTTTCCATAATAAATTTTTCCAACTTCCACTTCCTCAGTAAGGGCTTTGATTTTCCCAATAGCCATTTCAGCGGCTTTGGAATCCGACGAAGCAATCAGTACTTTTCCGTCATCAGAAATATCAATTTTGACACCGGTTTCTTCAATGATTTTCTTAATCACTTTTCCACCGGGCCCGATCACATTCTTAATCTTTTCAGGATTAATAATGAGTGTCGTGATGCGCGGCGCAAAAACTGAAAGCTCTTTGCGTGGTGTTGAAATGGTTTTTTCCATAATATCCAGAATTTTCATCCGGGCTTCATACGCTTCAGCAAGCGCCTGCTTCATGATCTCGGGCGTCAAGCCTTTGATTTTAATGTCCATTTGAAGCGCGTTGATTCCCTTTCGGGTTCCCGCAACTTTAAAATCCATATCGCCCAAATGATCTTCAACGCCCTGAATATCCGTCAACACGGCGAAATCGTTATCCTGCTTTACCAACCCCATTGCAATGCCAGCAACAGGAGCTTTGAGCGGAACGCCCGCATCCATCAGAGAGAGGGTTCCACCACAAACGGTCGCCATCGAACTAGAACCGTTGGATTCCAAAATATCGGAAACAATACGAACCGTGTAAGGAAACTCATCCTGAGTCGGCATCATCGGACGAAGCGCGCGTTCAGCCAACGCACCATGCCCCACTTCTCTGCGCCCCGGTCCCCGGTTCGGCCCAATTTCACCAACACTGAACGGAGGAAAATTATAATGAAGCATAAAACGCTTGTAGTATTCGCCTTCAAGCGCGTCAATCATCTGTTCATCCGCGCTAGTTCCCAAAGTGGCGACGCACAAACTTTGCGTCTGACCGCGGGTAAAAAGCGCACTGCCATGAGTACGCGGAAGAAGGCCAATCTCACAGGAAATTGGACGAATATCCTTGAAAGAACGCCCATCAGGTCTTTTTTTCTTTTTCAAAATTAAATTTCGAACTTCCCGACTTTCAATTTCATGATAAACAAATTTAATGTCAATTTCGCAAAAACCTTCAGCAGTTTTATCAAATTGAGCAAGCACCTCTTTGTAGAGATCGTCAATCGCTGTCTGGCGGGCTTCCTTTTCATTAATAAGATTGATCTTGTCAAACTTGCCTTCGCAAATTTTTTCGATTTTCTTGGTAATATCCGGCGCAATCTTTTTGCCTAAGGCTTCCCATTTTTTCTTTCCCACCTGAGATATCATTTTTTTCTGGAGTTCAATCACGGGCTGAAGCGATTTATGACCAAATTCAATCGCCTTAATCATCTCGTCTTCTGAAATTTCGTTGGATCCCGATTCAATCATTGCGATATTTTCTTTTGATGCCGCAAGAATCAAATCCAATTTACTCTTTTCAAGCTGGGCATAAGTAGGATTAACCACATATTGCCCGTCAATATAACCCACACGAATCGCGGCAATGGGTTCAGCGAAAGGAATCGGAGAAATTGTAAGCGCGGCGGAAGCTCCGATCATGGCCAGAATATCCGGATTGGTTTCAGCATCCACAGACAAAACAGTTGCCATAATTTGAACTTCATTAAAGTATTCATCCGGAAACATAGGGCGTATCGGACGATCCATCAAACGGGACGTGAGAACTTCTTTTTCAGTAGGTTTGCCTTCGCGTTTAAAATAACCACCAGGAATTTTTCCAGCTGCATATGTTTTTTCACGATAATCACAGGTCAGAGGAAAAAAATCTTGACCTTCTTCCATTTCTCTGGAGCCGACAACGGTCACCAACACCACAGTGCCTCCGTATTGGACGAGTACAGCTGCGTCAGATTGTTTTGCTAATTTCCCAGTTTCGAGAATTAAACTCTCCCGCCCAAAAGGAACAGACACACGTGTAATTTCACTCATTTCTTTTTTCTCTCTTTCTTTTTTCTTGTCATTTATTTTCTTAAATCTAATTTTTCGAGAATCTTTTCATATCTCTCAGGCGCAATATTCTTCAAATATTTCAACAAACGTTTTCTGTCTGAAACCATCTGAATAAGCCCGTAGCGAGTGTGATGATCATTCTTATGTGCTTTGGAATGTTCAGTCAAAGTATTGATTCGCTCGGTGAGAAGGGCAATTTGAACTTCGGGAGAACCCGTATCAGCTTTTCCTCTCTGGTAAGATTTCACCAGTTCATGTTTTTTTTGTTTCGTCAGTGACATTGATCAAGCTCCTTTTTCTTTCTTTGTTTTTCTGATAAGTCCTTGCAACAAAATCGGTTACGCAAACTTGTAGTATACTTATACAAGCACAGGAAGTAAAGTCAAAAGCCTGATTTTCTAACGCTTTTTGTAACTTAATTCTATACAAAGGGTTACGAATACTGATCTAATTCGGTTATCCTGTTGAAATAGAGATTAATTTATCGGCGAAATGAACATCTTTTTTGATCTGTTTTTTTAGTTTATCTAATGATTCAAATCGAATTTCATCCCGTATTTTTTTGATAAAGGTAACTTCCAAAGTTTTTCCATACAGGTTACCTTTGAAATTCAAAATATGTATTTCGGGAACTATTCCTTTCGAAGAAAGCCCCAATTCCTTTTGAACAGTTGGGCGGTGGCCGATATTCAACAAACCAAATAATCCGGTTTTTAAAATTTTATCCCTCAAAACATACTGGTTGGCAAATCTTGTTTTGCCAAGCCCCACCTCAACAACATCCAAACGAACAAGATACACCCCCTTCGGAGGAAGTGCTTCGCTATGCGGATTTAAATTCGCAGTTGGGAAACCTAGCAATTTACCTCCAACCCCACTTCCCTTTTCCACATCTCCCAAAATTGAATAAGTGCGTCCCAGGCATTTTTTTACCTTCCCAAGATCCCCCCGAACAATCAAAGAACGAATTTGTGTACTGGAAATTGGCTTGCTGTAATAAAGCCGAGGATTTTCAGTTGAAAATTTAAAACCATTTTTTTTGGCAAGGCGAGCCATGTCTTGCGCGCACCCCTCACGATTTTTTCCAAAGCGCGAATCATATCCCAGCACTACTTCACCGACATGAAGCTGATTCATCAAAATATTTTTTACAAATTGTTCGGACGTCTGCAGACTAAACTTTTTATTAAATCGAATCAAAAAACACAAATCAAATCCAAGTTGATCCAAAAGGCGCAAACGATGTTGAGTAGAAGTAATCAAATAAGGAGGTTCTTTGTGTCGCAGTACATGCAAGGGATGTTCGGCAAAAGTTAAGATTGCCGCAGTTCCGCCAATCGCCCGGGCATGTTTTAAAACTTTCGCCAGAACATGCTGATGCCCTTCATGAACCCCGTCAAATGTACCGAGGGTAAGCACCAAAGACTTGTATTTTTTCGGCTTATAAGCGTGAAACTGCGTTAAGACTTGCATGAATCAATAATTCTTCTTTCGTGTTCATTTGTTTAATTTGATCGATAGAAATTGAGCGCTCAATATGATAGTCCCCCGAAGCAATACGCCTCAAAACTGAAAGCGAAGCTTTGGTACTCAATTTCAGTCCGATATCTTCGGCCAATACACGGATATAAGTCCCCTTGGATACCTGAGCTCGAAAATGAAGAAAAGGTCTCTGCCAATCTAAAACGGTTAATTCAGAAATTTCAATATTTCGAGGTTCGCGATCCACCTCAATCCCTTTTCGAGCAAGGCGGTAAAGAGGAATTCCATTCTTTTTGATAGCCGACATCATCGGCGGTTTTTGTTGGGAGTGGCCCAAAAAAATATTTAGAACTGACTGTAGCCAGTCACGATTCCAATCATCAGGTATTTCCATCCGGCCGAGCACTTCCCCCTCCGGATCACCGGTTGAGGTCGCAAGCCCAAGATGAATTACACCTTCGTAAACTTTTTTGTCATTCAAACTCAAATGTGAAAGCTGGGTAGCATCATCAACAAAAAGCACTAGAACCCCCGTCGCAAATGGATCTAAAGTCCCGCCATGCCCTACCTTTTTAAATTTAAATTTTCGTTTGATAAATTGACATACATCATTGGAAGTCCATCCCTGCGGCTTATCGATCAAAAAAATACCGGTGGTGTTTTCCACTATTTCAACTTTCGAACTTGTTCAAGAATGAGTTTTTTTGCTTTTTCAACTGGGGCGTGAATCGTACAACCTGCGGCTTTTGCGTGGCCGCCTCCGCCAAAAAGTCCTGCCAATTTATTGACATCGAAACTGCCCTTAGAACGGAATGAAATACGGGAATCCACCCCTTGCTGACAAATTAAAAATGAGACCTGAACTTCAATGATGGAGCGCAAATACTCCACAAATCCCTCCAAATCAATTTTGGCGCAGCCTGTTGCCTTTAAGTCCTCATCACGAAGAATTGCAGATGCTATACTGCCGTTCTCATCAAATTCCAATCGCGCAAGAAAAATGCGGAACAAATCTACTTTCCGCCGCGGGACACTATCGTACAGCTGCTCATTCAGCTTGTCGGTTTTCAATCCGTGACGCAATAAATCAGCGACAATTTCGTGAGTCTTTGCCGTCGTATTGGAATAACGAAACGATCCCGTATCTGTTGACAATGAGACATAGATATTACGCAAATCATCATCGGCAAGCGGAACTCTGAAAGCCTGGAACAAATCATATATTAATTCACCGGTTGCGGCCGCCCCGGAATCCACAAAATTAATATCACCAAAATTTTTATTAGAGATGTGATGGTCGATATTGATAAGAAATGTTTTACGCGTCTCGATCACATCTTTTACTTTTCCGATTCGATCAAGCGCCGGACAATCCACTACGATACTGTTATCGAAAGAATATAATAATGACGGATTACTTTTCAGTGTATTCCAGCGTCCATTATCTAAAAAATAGAGCTGTTCTGGAATTTTATCCTCACACAAAACAAATGATTTTTTTCGGATTTTTCCAAGCAGGCTATCAAGCGCTAACGCGCTGGCAATACAATCCCCTTCCGGAGAAATGTGTGCCGAGAGCAAAAAATTATCACGATCTTCTATTGCTCGAACAACTTGTTGGAGAGAATTTGAGGGCATAAGAGAAAAGTTATTCGCTTCGTTCTTCGTGGATTTTTTTCAGAATTGCTTCGATTTTCATATTTTCACCGACGGAATTATCAAAATGAAACTGAAGAATAGGCGTGATTCTCATTTTAATTTCGGAAGCCAACTCACGTTGAAGAAAACCACGCGAATGTTCAAGCGCGGCCGCGGTCGATTTCTGAACTTTTTCATCTCCCATTACCGTGTAATAAATTTTTGCGTATTTTAAATCAGGCGCGATCTCAACATGTGTGAGCGTTACAAACCCCATGCGTGGATCACGAATTTTGGTGAGAATGTTTTGGCTGAGCGACTGCTTAATTAGCTCTGCGTATCGTTCTGTGCGTTTTCCTTGCATGACATTTAAACCAGCCTAGTCGCAATTTTTTCGACTTTGTAGGCTTCAAGAATGTCACCTTCTTTGACATCATTGAACCCTTCAAATGAAATCCCAAAGTCATGACCTTCGGTTACTTCCTTGATATCATCTTTGAATCGCTTTAACGAAGCGATTTTGCCATCAAAAATAACAATACGGTCGCGAATTACGCGAGCCCTGTTACTGCGGGTAATTCGTCCCTTCAACATAATGCTTCCGGCAATCGTGCCCACTTTTGAAGATTTAAAAATTTGGCGAACCTGCGCGGTTCCTTGAACAACTTCTTTAAGAGTCGGCTCAAGCAAACCTTCCATAGCTTTAGTCACGTCATCAACAGCCTCGTAAATGATGCTGTAAAGACGAACATCAACACCTTCCTTTTCACGCAATGCCTCAGCCTGAGGATCAATTTTCACGTGAAAACCGATAATAATAGCATCCGATGCAGCGGCTAACATAACATCAGATTCATTAATTCCGCCGACACCGCCATGAATGGTTCTAAGTTTGATTTTCTCACTGCTGATTTTTTCAAGCGATTGCTGAAGAACTTCGATAGAGCCTTGCACATCCGCCTTAATGATAATGCGGAGTTCTTTAATGTTCCCCTCTTCAATTCTGGAAAATAAATCATCCAAGCTTAAATGCTTCGAGAATTTACCCGAGAGCTCTTTTTCCCGAATGTCCAACAAACGTTTTTCGGCAATGCGTCGAGCCGACTTTTCATCTGGAGTAACATAAAAAATCTCTCCCGATTCCGGACATCCATTTAATCCCTGAATCTCAACAGCACGGGACGGCCCCGCCTCTTTTACCAATTTTCCACGATCATTATGCATTGCGCGAATCTTGCCGTAAAACTGTCCGCAAATCATCATATCGCCAGGACGAAGCGTTCCATTCTGAACCAAAACCGATGTTACTGCACCGTGACTTTTGGTGAGTTTACTTTCAATCACAGTCCCTTGCGCTGATCGATTAGGATTTGCTTTCAATTCCAAAATTTCTGCCTCCAAAAGCAAGTAATCTAGCAATTCGGGAATTCCTTTTCCTGTTTTAGCCGAAACTGGAACCACGATTGTTTTTCCGCCCCATTCTTCAGAAACAAGGTCGTGCTTTTGAAGCTGCGCCTTAACGCGGTCCGGCTGGGCATTTGGCAAATCGATTTTATTCATCGCTACAATAATCGGAACTTTTGCTTCGCGGGCATGATCGATAGCTTCAATAGTTTGCGGCATCACACCGTCATCAGCAGCAACAACGAGAACCACTGCGTCTGTAACGTTGGCACCACGTGCCCGCATCGATGTAAACGCTGCATGGCCCGGAGTATCCAGAAATGTGACAAACCCTTTACCTGGTATTTCAATTTCATAAGCCCCGATGTGCTGCGTGATTCGTCCCGCCTCCTTCGTAACCAAATTACTTTTGCGAAGCGCGTCCAATAGTGAAGTTTTTCCATGATCAACATGCCCCATCAAAGTCACTACGGGGGGTCGGATGATCAAATCTTTTTCTTTATCCTCACCCTTAAGCTCTTTAAATATCGACTCCTCTTCTGATGGCGCAGGCTTGATCACATAACCTAATTTTTCTCCCAAACGAGCGCAAATTTTATCGTTCAGTAATTGATTGACGTTGGCAAAAATTCCAAGTCCCATCAAAGCTTTGATTAAATCTGATGTTCTCAAATTTAAATGTGTGGACAAAGCACCAACCGTTATCGGCATTTTTACTATCAATTCTTTGGACACTGCAGGGGCGGCTGGCGCAGACGCTTGCGCTCCAGCAGAAACAGGGGCAACAACCGGCTTCTTAAGCGGCGGCATCTGAGTTTTTAACGGAATTGATTTTGCGGCAGGTCGAACCGGATCTACTGTGACAGGAACTGACACCGGCGCAGCTGGAACAGAGGAAGACGGAGTCGTAGCAGCCGGAGCCGGAACTTTTGCTACGGGTTTCACATCTGATTTCACGGGCGTTGAAACGGGCTTCGTCGGAAACGAAGTCTTTGAAGATCCTTTATTAATCTGCGTGGCTCCCAAAATTGGCTTAGCAGCAGGAGCTAATTTTACTTCTTTCTCAGCTTGCGGCGAAACTGGAGCCGGTGGCGCTTTCGGCTTAAGTTCTTTCTCCAGCAAAGCCACTTCAGACGCGGTTAAAATCGACATATGACTTTTGATATCAATTTTTAGCCTCGTCGCTAATGTCAGCAAATCCTTGCTAGGCATTTTTAATTTTTTTGCCAGTTCATGCAATCTCATAATTATTCTTTGCTCTCTTCTTTTCCAAAATCTTCCGTCTGGTCAACTTCCTTCACTGTTTCTTCAGCTGCAGCTTTTTTTGCTTTGCGGCGCGGCTTTTTAGGTTTTAATTCCTCAGCAGGAGTTTCTACAGCTTGTGGTTCTTCCTGCGCCTGCCCTGGTTCTTCAGATTCCATGGACTGAAATTCTTCAATCGGAGTTTGAATTTCCAATTCCGGAATGAGCGGAAGAGTCTTACCCTCTTTCAACAGAATTTTATGTGCAGAATCAATAATTTTCTCAGCAGTTTTAGGACCAATTCCCTTAATCTTCGCAAGATCTTCAGCCGTGGACTTAAGAATATCCTTTAGAGTCGTGATACCAGCTGCTCTCAAAATTTCCTCGGTCTTCGCTCCCACACCTTCAAGGTCAGACAAAGGAATTTTCTGACTCAGACTCCGAACCTCAAGCTTCCATCCAGTCAGTTTGGAAGCCAAACGGACATTCTGCCCCTTCTTTCCGATAGCCAGTGACAACTGATCATCTTGAACAAAAATATTTGCAGTTCTGTGTTCCTTGTTCAAGTGCACTTCCGCAAGCTGAGCCGGACTCAAAGCATTACGGACATAAGTTTCAGCGTCCTCTGAAAAACGGACGATATCAATTTTTTCACCCTGAAGTTCTCGGACAATATTTTTCACCCGCTGACCGCGCATTCCCACGCAAGAACCAACGCAATCAATTTTGTCATCCGAACTCGTGACTGCGATTTTCGTGCGGGCACCCGCCTCACGGGCAGCGCCTTTGATCTGAACAATATTTTCACTGATTTCAGGCACTTCAATTTCAAAAAGTTTTTTAACAAGATTCGGATGTGAGCGGGATAAAAGAATTTCGGGGCCCCGGGAGGATTTATTAACTTCCAGCACATAAACTTTAATTGGATCGCCTTGACGAAAATGTTCTTTGTGGGACTGCTCACGCATCGGAAGAATGCCTTCCGTTTTTCCCAAATCGACGATAATAACGCGCTGATCGATCCGATGTACCGTTCCGTTAACAATGTCGTGAATCTTTGAGGAATAATCGTTATAGATAGCTTCGCGTTCGGCTTCGCGGATTTTTTGAATAATAACTTGTTTTGCGGTCTGAGCAGCAATTCGGCCAAATTCCGCGTTAGTAATCAATTCACCGTTATCCAAAAGCCGGATATCCCCCGTCTCAATATCAATCTGTACATCCAAATTTTCTTTATCTGGAAAAGTCTTTTTGCAGGCAGAAAGCAACGCTAAACGAAGTGCTTCTAGAAGAATTTCTCGGCTAACGTTCTTTTCTTTTTCGATATAATGCAGGCTTTGTAAGAGTTCAGTGTTCATATTGTTGATTTACCCAAAAATAAAAAGTGGGCCGATTAACGGCCCACTCTTTGGTCCTTTCAAAATTGAGTGACAAGAAGTGATTATAGGACGATTTCTCGCCTTGTCAAGGCTCCTAAATCTTCTTTAATTCCAAGATCATTTGTGAAAGATTCTGAGAAACTTCCGGTGGAAGACTGCTTTTGGGAATGCGTTCCAATTCGGCTACCAGCTTGTTAGCGTTTTCATGTTTATTTCTGAGCTGCGCCAGAACCTTGTTCATCTCTTCAGCAACATCTTTATAGAAGTCATTGCGGCGAAGATGAATATCATTGGGTATTTGTCCATTGGCTATTTGTTTTAACGTGATTCGAAAACGGTAAATCGGGCCGCCGACCCGATGCAAGAACTTTATACTTAAGAATCCAGCGATAAAAATTGTACACAAAAGAGTAATCGTAATCCGCACGGTAAGCAAATAATTAATGGTCGACATAACTTCATAAGGACTTACCTTGCCAAGACGATACGCCCCGGTCATCGATTCACGAATGGTCCAATTAACAATAAATGAAATGACAATAGCAGCAACAATAATGAGCACTACCAAAAGCAGCGTATATTCTTTCTGCATTTGTGGATCAATTAGAAGCGTTTTTATTTGTCGCTTTTGCTGATATTGAGGCATATTTCCTCCAGGAGGAAGCTATTCACTACATATTAGTATACTTGACGTTATCGGCTTTTGAAAGCAATGCCCGATTGGCTTATATATTATCGGCATGAAAAAATGAGGGTTTAATTAATGCTTTCATTTTGCTATCATCTCGCCCCGATGAATACCGAACCCCTGATCAGTTTCATTATCCCTGTTTATAACGAAGAGCAGAATATTGCCAACATGCTCCGCAACCTGCACCGTGTGACAGAGGCCAATCCCCAATGGAATTCCGAGGTTATTATCGTTGAGGACGGCAGCAAAGACGGCACCCTCAAAATAATTCAGGAAGAAGTCAAAAAGTATCCGCGAACCCAGCTCCTGATTCATGGGAATAATCAAGGCTATACACGCTCGCTAAAAGACGGCATCGCCAAATCTACCGGAAAATTCGTAATGTATATCGGCGCCGATGAAGAATTTGACAGCACTGAAATCCCCAATTTTGTCAACCTGCTCGATCATGGCGTGGAGGGTGCCGACGTCGTTTTAGGCGTCCGATGGCAGAGAAATGCATACAAATTATTCCGGTTTTTCCTGTCTATTATTTACATCTTTCTGTTGAACTTCCTGTTTAAATTGCGCATCAATGATTACAACTGGTCACAGGCCTGGTCGCGTGATGTACTCAACAAAATCAATTTGCGCTCAAAATCTCTATTTGTTTTGCCGGAAATCATCATCAAAGCTCATGATCTGAATTTCAAAATCAAAGAAATCCCCTCCAATCACCGGGGCCGGCATTGGGGAAAATCTTCCGTCAACATGCGGATTATGGGATTTGCACTTTGGGAAGCGCTCACATTCTGGCGCTACCGCTCCTCAAAAAAGTACTCCCCCACTGCTTAACAATTAAGCGTGTAACAATCTAATTTTGATCAATTCGAAAAACATCCGGATGGAATCTTTGAATAATTTGACCTTGCTTTTTGGATCCTGGAACCAGTGAACGGCAAGCTCTTTAATCCGGTATTTTTGTTTCCGGGCTAAATAAAGAATTTCCCCATCAAAAGAAAAACCCTCGAGCTTTTGACGTGAAAACAAATCACGGGCCACATCATGTTTGAAACATTTAAACCCACATTGCGAATCTGTAATTCCTGGGAACAAAATAAGCTGTGCGAATAAATTATAAGTTCTCCCCATAATCTCCCTGTACCACACCATATCGCGCTTCACAACGGGGTCCTGCACAGCACGGGAACCAATCACAATGTCATAGCCATCTTCCAAATAAGGAATCATGCGATTCAACTCACGGATTGGCGTCGAGAGATCAGCATCGGTAAATAAAATATATTTTCCGCTCGCGGCCAGCATTCCCTTGCGCACGCAACATCCTTTTCCTCTATTTTTTCCGTTGATCAGAACCAAATGAGGAGTTCCGGCTAGCTCACTTTTCGCCACTTCCACCGTTGCATCTTTGCTTCCATCATCGACAACAATCACCTCATAAGCCATTCCCGAATCTCTCAAAAAGTCTCTGATTTCCTTTAATGTGTTTGGAAGTCTGGAAGCTTCATCATAAGCTGGGATAACAACAGTGATAGATGGGGTCATTTTATTTTTGCTTAACGGTATTGCGAACCAAGTACTGATTGATAAAAAAAAGCCCAAGTACGCCTGGAATAATGTAACGGAGGGTGATCAAAACAGATGCTGCGAACAAAACCGCCTGTGAACCATAACTTCTGAAAAGAAACATAAAAGACCCATCCCGAATCCCGATTCCGGAAATCGTCACCGGAATCAGCCCCACCAAAATTGCCATCGGTGCCCAATGAAAAACGGTCATCAAATTTGGAAGCGCCCCAACAGTGTGGAAAAAGAAATACACCTGAGTCATATGCAAAAACCAAAGTAAAATGCTTAACGCCACAATCGAAATAATTTGAAGGTTATTTTCACGAATTGCAAAAATGAGTTTTTGCCCGTCCTCCAGGAAATACCCGATTTTACTTAATAACTTTCCCCGTCCTTCAAGCCAAGCAAGCAATGCGGTGTATCCCGGAATGATTCGAAGTGGAATAAAATAGATCGCCGCTGTGGCCACAATAAAGAAAACGATGAGCCCAAGGCAGATATAATCGGCTTTCGCAAAATATCCGTGAAAACAAAGTCCGGTCAAGTAAACAATCCCGAGGCTGGACAGGTCAATCAGCTTCTCAAAAATCACGATATTCATCCCGCGCGACAAATCCACCTTGCCAGTATTGCGCAAAAAATAGCCCTTCGATAAATCGCCAAGTTTTGACGGCAGAATTAAATTAAGCGTATTCGAGGCAAGCTGCAGCTTGACAGATTCCCACAAGGAACAATGACAACTTTTGTGAACAAGAATTTGCCAACGAAACGCGGTAATGCCAACGAGTGGAATAAAAAAAAGAAGGGCTGCAATCAAATCCGGCCAGCGAGGATGCGAAAGAGCCTCTAAAAATGCCTGAATATTGATCAATTTGATAAGAACAAAAACTACCAGAACCGTAAGAATCAGTGCAATCACACGTTTGATCATGACCATTGCCTCGAAAAACTCACTATCCGGTTCCGGTTCAGCTCTTGCACCTTGTCATTCAAAAAGTGCCAAGGTTTCAGACAGCCTGATTGATACGGCTGGCTGGTAGCCACATAAATCGACGTGAGATCAGAACTGACCGCAAGCTGAGCAACTTGAATTTTTGGGTTTAAGATTTCAATCATATCTTCTACTGAAAACCCAGCATTGAAACGAAAGCAGCGGGTAAATTTAATCTTCACTTTTTTCTTTCCGAGAATAATCTTTCGCTGAAGCAGAAATCGTGTCAGATTCCTCGAAAGCCTGCCGAAAGTCAGAAGAAATATTCGAAATATCAGAAACTTAACTGATTTCAATTGAAGATCCGCCCGCTCATAAAAAAATCCGGACACCGAAATCTCATCTCGCTCAACACTGATTTTATTTTTCGATATAATTTGAGAAACTGCCACCCGGTCTTCCGTAGTTTTAATCACCACTCCCGTGTCGGATTCCGTCAGCTTTTTCTCACTAAAATATTTAAACACGCCGCCCTTTTTCACATTCGTCACGAAATATTGGCTACCGTTTTCGCGCACGTAAAGACCAGACTCTGGAAAATATCTGGACCCTTGAAATCTTTGAAATGCCTTTGGTCTGACGGAGTTGAAATCTAAATAGGCCTGAAGATAGTTGTACACCAAATGACCAAAAATGCGGTCATCATCTGTTGAAGCCCGCAAACCACGGCCGGCACCGGCAAGATACGCATCGACAAGCGCGCAAGCGTCCGAGTCAGACTTACCGACAATTTCAAGTCCATGGGGAAAAAAGTGAAACGTGTTCCTGCTTCCGTATTCTCCGCCGTAACTGCCATCGGGATGCAGAAAATGCGTCATAAACCGAAAAGCCCGCCCCAGGGGCTCCACCAATTCCGGATTCTGTGATTTCTGATAAAATTTGGCGAGAAAATCAACGCAAATGCTGAGATATCCCGGATCACAACCTTCATACTCCGGAAACCAGCCCTCTTTCGATTGCCAGGAAATCAACTCGCGAATTTTCTTCTGCGCGGCTTTTTGAAATCTCTGTTCGCCGGTCAACAGCCACAGGTTCCACAAGCAAAGGGCCACAAGCGCATGGTGGTTGGAAAGTCGTCCGATTTCCCCGCTCCTCATCAACCATTCAGCGCGTTTCTTAAAGAATTCCAAAAGTCGCGGTTCATCGAGTCCAAGCACAAGATAAGACTCACTTGCGGCGTAAAGCGAAAATGCCGCCGCTCCAAGCGCTTTCTCGAAAGGGTAATAGTCATCACAGGAACCATCGGGATGCGCAGCTTTTGAGGCGAAATCGATGCCGGCAATCACCCACTCGCGTAGACGCGGCTCCTGATAATAGGGATTATTGGGAAATTCATAGGTATACACCAATGCCAACGGCAGAACATATTCCTGATACATGCCACTCGGAAAATCAGAAGTGCGGTAATGCCAAAATTGCCGGTCAAAGCAACCATAAGTTTTTGAGATCGGATTTCTGTCGAGAAGCTCAATGACTTTGGGAATATACAACATCGCTTCGCGGGCAAGATACTCTTTTGCAGCTATCATTTTTTGGGAAAGAGATGAATGAAGAACAGCTTCTTTTTCTTTCATAGCTTAGTAATTCAGCGTCCCTGCTTTTGATAGGCAACAATCAAATCCGCAAGAAAACCTATCGCGAAAACCACAATCGCACTCATAAATATAATTACATCGGATTCCTGCAGACTGTGCGTATCCAGAAGGCTGAATATCGACTTGATAATTCCAAGAAGTAAAAGAATACCCCCAAGCGGCAAAAACACTTTGAGCGGATCAAAATACATGACCATGCGAATCACCGTTTTAATGTAATTGGCCGCATCACGAATGGGATGAAATTTCGACTTTCCGATGCGGGAATGATACTCGGTTGGAATGTATTTGACGCGATGGCCATTCACCAGGAACGCAAGCGTCATCGAGGTCACACAGGAAAATCCGTTGGGCATCACCCACAAATATTTCATCATAATATCTTTTTTGAATGCTTTAAGCCCGGTATTCAAATCTGGAATCTTGGTTCCCGTCAAATAGCAGGCAAACTGGCGAATTAGCCATTTTGCGGGCGTACGAAGCAGCTTCATCGTGCCCTGCTCGCTGGTCCGAGCCCCGTTGACCTGATCAAAATCCGGAAAATACGCCAGAAGGTTCGGAATATCCGCGGCGGTATACGTGCCGTCAGCATCGAGCATAACGATAATCTTCCCTTTCGCATTCACAATGCCGGTTTTACGTGAAGCCCCGGACCCCTGGCGGATTGGACGTTGAATCACACGAACCCGTTTTTCCTCAGCGCGCTTAACCGTATTATCATTCGAAGCATCGTCGACAACCAAAATTTCATATTTGTATGATGTGCCTGACATCGCACGCTCAACATCATCAATCACTTTTAAGATAGCTTCTTCCTCATTATAAGCCGGGAGAAGAATCGTGACATCCAACACGTCCGTATCATTCACATTCATTACTTTTGCCACTCGAGCACCCCTTTTTCCTGCTTCACCTTTTTAAAATACTCGATTGTGTGTTTGAGGCCCGTAGTCAAATCGACTTTCGGCTCCCATTTCAAAATTGTTTTTGCGCGCGCAATATCCGGCCGGCGGATTTTCGGATCATCAACGGGAAGCTCCTTAAAAACAATTTGACTCAAAGATTTGGTGATCTCTTTAATTTTTTCGGCGAGCTGCAAAATGGTCATCTCGTTTGGATTGCCAATATTCACAGGACCGTGATAGTCACTTTGTGACAGGCGATAGATTCCCTCAATCAGATCATCCACGTAACAAAAACTTCTCGTTTGAGCGCCGTTGCCGAACACCGTGAGTGGATCGCCATTCAGCGCCTCCGCTATAAACGCGGGAATCGCACGGCCGTCATTCGGTTGCATGCGCGGTCCATACGTATTGAAAATCCGGACGATTTTAGTGTCAACTCCGTGAGTCCGATGATACGCAAGCGTCATCGCCTCCGCAAACCGCTTCGCTTCGTCATAAACGCCGCGAGGGCCAATAGGATTGACGTGCCCCCAATAATCTTCATTCTGCGGATGAACTTGCGGATCACCGTAAACTTCCGACGTGGAGGCCAGAAGAAATCCTGATCGCTTGGCTTTTGCTAGTCCAAGCGCATTATGCGTTCCGAGCGCCCCGACTTTTAGCGTTTGAATCGGATACCGGTGATAATCAAATGGGCTGGCCGGAGACGCAAAATGAAGAACTAAATCCACCGAATCTGGAAACTCAATATATTTAGAAACGTCCTGTTCCAGCAATCGAAAATTTCTTTCGCGCCTCAGGTGGTCAATATTCTCAGGTTTTCCGGTCAAAAAATTATCAATACAAACAACTTGCCATCCGCGTGAAAGAAAAAGTGTACTCAGATGACTCCCGATAAAACCCGCACCGCCCGTGACTAAAACCCGCTTCATACTCCAGTCCTCTCCAACTTTCTATCCTTAATAAAATAATCGATCGATTTCTGAATGCCCTCTTCAAACTGAACGGAGACTTTATACCCCAATTCTTTTTTAGCTTTTCGAATATCCGCGAGTGTCCGCCGCACATCACCGGGGCGCTTCGGAGCGAATTTCGGCTTTACATGAGTTTTTCCTAAACGTTTTGCGATCGCGTTAAAAATTTCAAGAATCGAAAGCTCTTTACCGGTGGAAATATTGTAAACAGCTCCGCCCTTCGCCGGGCCCTGGATAGCCAACAGATTTCCCTGAACCACGTCATCAATGTAGACAAAATCACGCGATTGCCTGCCATCCCAATGAATTTCGGGGCTTTTGTTTTTGAGCAAACAATCCAGAAAAATCGGAATCACGAGTGAGTACCTGGATTCCGGATGTTGCCGAGGCCCGTAAACATTAAAATAACGGAGCGACACAGTATCCAACCCAAACGATTGCGCGAACAAACGGCAGTATTCCTCGCCGATCAGTTTCGACGAACCATAAGGAGACTGCGGGGCCATGGCATCCGTCTCACTCGAGGGAAACTTTTTGGTGTCGCCGTAAACGGCGGATGAAGACGTAAACACAAAGCGCTTCACTTTCGCCTCTTTCGAGGCTATCAGCAAATTAAGAGTTCCGGTAACATTAACCTCGTGCGTCTCGAAGGGATTTTCAACGGACTTGAGAACCGCGCGATTGGCCGCAATGTGAAATACGTAATCGACACCACGAACAGCATGCGCCACCACTTCCGCATCGCGGATATCCCCTTCGACTAAATCGATTTTGTCTTCGAAAGGCTCCAGATGTTCGCGAAGTCCGGTCGAAAAATTATCAAGCACACGGACTTTTTTTCCGAGCTTCACCAATTTTTCCACGATGTTTGAGCCGATAAATCCGGCCCCACCTGTGACAAGATAATAGCCCATGATTTTTCTATCTCTTTCTAAAGACGAACAATATTTTTGTGTCCACTAAATTTTTTAAGCACATTTCGTGTGTCGAGAATGACCTTGGAATGTTGAACCACGATGTCGTAAGGAATGTTGGTGTGATCGGTTGTAATTAAAACCAGGTCGGCACTCTTCAGCGTTTTCGCATTCAGCTTTGAAGAGGATTTTACCGTGCCGTTCCACTGCGCATTCAACACATAGGGATCATGATAAATAATTTCGGCCCCCTGTTTGGCCAGCCTTTCCAAAACAGCGAACGCTGGTGATTCGCGCGTATCTTCGATATCTTTTTTGTAGGCGATCCCGAGCATTAAAATCTTCGAGCCTTTCACTGCAAGCCCGAGGTCATTTAGAATTTCACTCGCCCTGCGGACAACAAATTCGGGCATTTCCGAGTTCATTTGCCGGGCTAATTCGATGAACCGCAATTCACGACCGTGAAATTTCGCTTTCCACGAAAGATAAATCGGGTCCACGCCGATGCAATGTCCGCCGATACCGGGCCCAGGATAAAAAGGCATAAACCCAAATGGCTTGGTACTGGCCGCGTCAATAACTTCCCAAATATCAATGTTCAAATCTTTGGCAACAGTAGCAAGTTCATTGACCAGCCCAATATTCACAATGCGAAACGTATTTTCAAGCAGCTTCGCCATTTCGGCAACACGAGGAGAGGAAACCGGCATTACCTTACTAATGATTTGCTGATAAAGCAATACGCCCAGGCGTGAGGATTCCGCAGTAACGCCCCCGACGATTTTAGGAATATCTTTTAACTCGAATCGCTTATTGCCTGGATCGATACGCTCAGGAGAAAAGCACAATAAGAAATCGCGTCCGGCCACTAATCCTTTCTTCTCAAATTCAGGCTGAAGCACTTCCTCCGTAGTTCCGGGATACGTCGTACTTTCCAAAATAATGAGCTGGCCTTTTTTGAGATGATCCGCAATCGCTGACGCTGCCGCCAGAATAAAGGACATATCCGGATCCAGGCTTTTACTCAATGGTGTTGGAACGCAAATAATAATAACGTCTGCAGTTTTTAGCGCAGAGTATTCTGGCATCACATCAAGCCGTTTTTTCTTCTGAAGATCTTTAAGCTCTTGATCCGTAACCCCAATAACCGGGGTTTTTCCGGAGCGGATTTCTTTCAATTTTTTCGGGCTGACATCAATGCCAGTGACATGAAATCCGGCTTTACCAAAAGCGACCGCAAGCGGCAGCCCAACATAGCCAAGGCCGATGACTGCGATACGTGCATCAGCCGCTTTAATTTTCTTCTCGAGCATATTCATTTTTTCTGAAACTCCTTCAAATAATCACGGAGCGCAAGCCGCCAATTTCTGATTTTACATCCAAAACGTTTTTCAAATTTGACATTACTAAGCACGGAATTCCGGGGCCTAAGCGCCGGCCGGTCCAAATCATTCGTTTTAATGTTGAGCACTTTTGTGTGATTGACACCCGATTCGCTCAAAATCAATTTGGCGTAAGCATTCCAATTTGTTGCACCGCTATTCGTCACATTGAAGATACCAAAAACATTCTTCGCATTAATGATTTTTTCTATCGCTTCTGCTAAATCTTTCGTATACGTCGGACAGCCCTGTTGATCCGTCACGACTTTTAACACATTCTTTTCACGGCTGATTTTTAAAATCGTCGCAACAAAATTGGGCCCGTTCAATCCATAAAGCCAGGAGGTCCGCACAATCACATACGGCAAACCGGAACCGCGAACAACATCCTCGCCCAAAAGTTTGGTAGCACCGTAAACATTAAGCGGCGCAGGCACGTCTGTCTCAAGATACGGGCCCCGTTTTTTTCCGTCAAAAACGTAATCGGTGCTGATATAAATGAAACGCGGCCGATACGGTTTCACGGTTTTGATCAAAAATTGAGTCGCCAGCACATTCCCCAAATAAGCTTCATAGGGATCAAGCTCACAATCATCCACCTGGGTTTTAGCCGCGGAATGAATAACTATGTCAGGGCTAATCCGCTTGACGCATTTTTCAAGATGAGCGGTATCCAAAAGATCACAACTCACATACTGGACTTTGCCGCCGAAACTCCGTTTTTTCCGCCCAAGCCCGAACAAGAGATGAGAGCCTGACAGAACCTTTGCCAAATCACTGCCCAACATACCGCTAATTCCAGTAATTAAAATTTTCATGGCAGAATTATTTCAGCGTGTACACATCTTTTTTGAGAGGCTGCCACCACCAATCATTTTTAAGATACCAATCGATGGTGCGCGAAAGTCCTTCCTCAAAACTAACTTTAGGCACGAAACCAAGCCCGCGAAGTTTCTCACTGTTCAGGCTGTAACGAAAATCGTGCCCAAGCCGGTCGTTGACACGCTCAATCCAGCTATCCCCGAGTCCGAAGAATTTAAGGATT
>JACROU010000049.1:0-9505 GCA_016214265.1 Candidatus Omnitrophota bacterium | reverse complement strand
CGGATCCAATGTTATAAACATCGCCGCGCTTACCGAGCGTAATCAGCAGATCAATCGCGCGGCAATGATCCTCAACGTAAATCCATTCGCGGACATTGTCGCCTTTTCCATAAAGAGGAACTTTTTTCTTCTCACTCAGATTCGTGACAAAAAGCGGAATCACCTTTTCTGGAAATTGAAACGGTCCGTAATTATTGGAACATCGGGTAATAATCGCCGGAATGCCGTACGTTTTCACATACGACAACACCATCAAATCGGAACCCGCCTTGCTGGCCGCGTAGGGACTGTTTGGTGCAATTGATGACGTTTCGGAAAATGAACCCTCTTTCACCGACCCGTAGACCTCATCCGTCGAAACATGGAGATAAAGTTCTGTTCCATAACGGCGGACTGCATCGACTAGAACCCGGGTTCCTTGAATATTGGTGTCGATAAAATCCGCCGCAGCGTCAATCGAACGGTCTACATGCGTTTCAGCCGCAAAGTTTAGAACAATTTCCGCACGTGGTAATACCCGGTTGACAAGCGTCTCGTCACAAATATCTCCGTGTATAAATTCGTAGCGCGGATTGCCCTCAAGATCCGCCAGAGTTTTTGAATTTCCCGCGTAGGTGAGCTTATCCAGATTAACAATGAACCAATCAGGATGCGTTGCAAGTGCAAGCCGGATGAAATGGCTGCCAATAAATCCCATTCCACCAGTGACGAGAACAGTTTTCATGATTTCTTTTCAACCTTTCTTTTAGCAAGATTATTCGCCCTGAGCAAAGAGTCGAAAGTGCCGGCGTCCGTCCAGAAACCTTTCAAAATATCGAACTTCATCTCACCGGCTTTGACGTAGGCATTATTCACATCCGTAATTTCAAGTTCGCCACGGCCGGAAGGCTTCAGTGTTTTAACGATGTCAAAAACTTTGCCATCGTATATGTAAATGCCGGTCACCGCGTAGGAGGATTTTGGATTCTTCGGTTTCTCGATAATTTTTGTGATCGTGTGATCGTTAAATTCAGCGACACCGAAACGCTCGGGATCTTCTACTTTTTTGAGAAGAATACGGGCACCCGATTCCTGTTTTCGAAATTTATCAACGTAAGAGCTGATATCTTCTTCGATAATATTGTCACCCAAAATAATCACGCTCTTCTTTCCATCCACAAAATGTTCTGCAAGTCCAAGCGCGTGCGCGATACCGCCCTCCCCTTCCTGATACGCATAATTGAGCGAACGCAGGCCGATCGATTTTCCGTTTCCGAGAAGCCGCAAAAAATCACCTGCCGATTGGCCACCAGTGACGAGCAACACATCACGGACTCCGCCACGCACCAATGTTTCGAGTGGATAGAAAATCATCGGCTTGTTGTAAACGGGAAGCAAATGTTTGTTGGTTACTTTTGTGAGAGGATTAAGCCGCGTGCCCAGACCTCCCGCAAGAACGACGCCTTTCATTTATCGATCGCGCCTCTTCCAGTCGTAAGGAATTTCCGGATCGTGCGGGTCCATCCTGTATTCGTCCGGTTCGTTGTAATGATACACTTCGGTAGGGTAATTGATGATAATGGCTTCTTCCGTGCTGACACATTTAAAGCCATGAAGCACATAAACAGGGACTTTCACAAGAATAGGATTATGGATCCCGAGAAAAAACTCGTTAATCTCGCCATAAGTTGTGGAATCTTTCCGGGTATCATAAAGCACCAGCTTGATCATTCCGTGCACACACACAAAGTGATCGACTTGTTTCCGGTGATAATGCCACCCTTTCACAACACCGGGATAACAAGTGGTCATGTAGGACTGCCCAAATTTCTCAAAAATTTTCTCATCCGAACGCAGACACTCCATCAACCGTCCGCGTTCGTCTGAAATCACTTTCAGCTGCTTGACCTGAACCCCCTCAATCATTCGGATTTTTTTTGTCACATCTTGTTCTAACTTCATGAAATCGCGGGCCTCCCAATAGAAATATACTGAAAACCGAGGTCACGCATTTTTTCTGGTGAATAAATATTCCGCCCATCAATCACCAGAGGACGCTTCATCAATTTCTTAATTCGCTTAAAATCAAGTTGGCGGAACTCATTCCACTCCGTCAGAATCACGAGAGCTTCCGCACCCTTCGCCACATCATAAGCATCTTTGGCATAAACAGTGCCGTTCAACACCGATTTTGCATTCTGCATTGCCTGTGGATCAAAGGCCTTTACCTTCACCCCTTCACGTTCGAGTTTTAAAATGATATCGATTGCAGGAGCAAAACGGATGTCGTCCGTATCCGGCTTAAATGCAATACCGAGAACACCAACTTGTTTATTTTTCAGATTCCACAGATTGTCTTCAATTAGTTTCAGAAAATAATCCTTCTGATCTTCATTGGCTTCAGCTACTGCACGAAGCATTTTCATATCGACACCCAATTTGTCCGCAATATGGATAAAAGCGGCGAGATCCTTCGGAAAACAAAACCCGCCAAATCCGGCGCCAGGACGCAAAAAATCTTTTCCGATACGACGGTCCAATCCGATACCTTCTGCAACTTTATTCACATCTGCACCCACCTTGTCGCAGATTCGAGAAATCAAATTAATGAATGAGATTTTTGAGGCAAGAAATGAATTAGAGGCGTGCTTGATAATTTCAGCACTCCGGATATCCGTCACAACAATCGGAGCCGACACAGGCTTATATAATTCGCGCAGCAGCTTTTCCGCACGTTTCGACTCCACTCCAATCACAACACGATCCGGATTCAGGAAATCATAAATCGCCGAACCCTCCCTTAAAAACTCCGGATTGGAAGCAACATCAAACTCAACGTTTTTCTTCACATTGGCTTTGATTGTCTGCTTCACGCGAACTCCGGTTTCGACAGGAACAGTACTTTTCTCAACAATCAAACGGTAGCTGGTCATATTCCGCGCTATCGATTCGGAAACATTTTCAACGGCACTTAAATCGGCATCACCGTTTTCTTTCGGTGGGGTATTTACGGAAATGAAAATTACCTCACATTTTTTTACAGCATCACCAATACTTGTCGTAAAACTAAGTCGATTTTCTTTGACATTGGTTTTCACCAATTCTTCAAGTCCGGGCTCATAAATCGGCATATGGCCCTTTTTAAGCATTCGCACTTTTTCTTCATTATTATCAACACAAATCACATCATTGCCAAGACTGGCAAAACACGCACCTGTTGTAAGTCCTACATATCCTGTCCCAATAATTCCGATTTTCATATTCTGATAACCTTTCCGTTCAAATCAGTAATTCACTGTAGAAGGTGTTGTCGACGTGTTATCCACAAGTGTTGGTGTTTCATTGGCGCCGGACACCAAATGTCCGATACGTGGTCTTGCAAATGTGGCACGGTTGCCGCCTTTGAGAGGAAAATTCGGAAACGCTTTGAGACGGAGATTGAAAAAAAGCTCCTTGTCTGAGGCGTTAATTTCTGAATTTCTCACGTTGTAACCAAAATCCAGATACCAATCATGTAAATCACGCGTGGCCCGGACCTCCCATTCTTCCACCGTTCCGCTGTCAAATTCTGTACGCATATAACCTCCAGCCGCCCATAGAGGATTTAGCTGATAATTCACATCAAATTGAAATAAACTACGTCCTCCAAAACCAGCATCTTGTTTTTCAAAACGGTGCCCAAGAAGAACCCGCAAAGGCTGTTTTTCCAAAACAACATCAATATCCGCAGTTCTAAACTGTCCGCTTCTCATATCAAATTCCCAAACAAACTGATTGGTCAGCCATTCATAGGGTCGAAACTGAATTTCCTGACGCCAGCTGGTCCAATTGCTGTTGTAATGGTGATAATAATCCCGGTAATTGTAAGTTAAAAATGTATTCAAACCGATAAAATCTACACGCTGCCAAGCCCCGTTAATAAAACGTTTGGTCTGAATTCTGTTTTCAAACCCAAACACAAATTCATCTTGAGGCACCAGATTGTCAATAGAATCAAGAACTTGAAGGGCTTGCGGCCCAATTACAGAGACATCCCGAAATGCGTTATACCGCATACTGGGCTCAAAAACATGCCGGATCTTATTAATATCCAATCCAAGGAAATCCGTTTTGAAATCATAAATTTTATAGAAACGCGTACTGACATCGACACCATTTCCAATAATATGCCGCTCAATACTGGGTTCGCCAAACTTATTTTTACTATACCAACTCTCTCGAATATTACCGAACGGAACCACATCAAAATTAAACAGTTTGATAGGATAAGACAATTCATGGAAGGTGTCGAACCGAACCACATCCTCGTCTTCCCCTGCATTATTGGCAATCTTTTTGTTGTAATTAACAAACTGATGATTCGCCAGATAATAAAAATTCGTATTCATGATTTCTCGCCGGTTCCAGGTAAACTGCACTTTCGGCAATTCTTCCAGATCATTAAAGAACCGGTTGGTACGCTTATCCACGTTGACAAGAAATCCGTATTTCTCAGTATTTTTAGTAAACGTCATGAAAGACTTGGGTTCAATTTCCTTCTGAAATTCCCTCTGAAAAAAGTCCTGCATAAAAAATTCATCACTGAAAAAATTCCATTGTGTGATGACGTTGGTGTAGTCATCAATATCCATCCGGTGTTTATAAGTCACACGACCGCGATCATAATCTGACTTATCTTTATACGGATTAAGTACGTTATGCTTGCTCGGCGCATCTTTATCACGCGTCAGATAAGTCTCAAGCACACCGTCGCCAAGTTTTTCAAACGCGTAGCGGACATCCACACCGCCGCCAACACCTTTTTTGGAACGATAATCCAAATGCCCTTTTATTTTGACATTTTTGTTTATCGATGTGGTCTTAGACCCCAAAAGATACCAACCGTATCGACTCGAATACCCGGGAATAATCTGAACAGGCACTTCATCCGTATCGAGCGGAATCACAAAATAGGGCCACCAGAAAACGGGTTTGCCTAAAATTCGAAACACAACATCATGCGCAACGATTTTATTTCCAGGATAAAACGTTACGCGTTTTGCTTTCACATCGTAATGCGGCCGGTCATACGGACAGGTAGTTACGGAAGCGTTAAAAACCCGGATTTCGTCTTTCGAAACCTGCTCGATCTGCTCGCCTTTTCCATACCATTTGTCTGCTGAAACTTTTCCGTTCGGAAATGAGCCCTGATGATTCTTAAAATCGTAATAAACTTTATCCCCACGAAGAATTTGCCCGCCTTCAGAGTAAATATAAACATGCCCTTCCGCGTAAGCCTTCTTCGAATCAGTGTAAACCTCTGCTTTATCACAGGTTAGTTTTACAGTTTTGTAATTCACCAGCACATTCCCGCTGGCAATAATTTTATTCTCAGGACGGATGTACTCTATCTGATCACCCGAAACTTCAATCGGAACCTGTTCAGCCGCAGGTGCCTCAGCCGCCTTCACTAAAGGTAGTGGAGGTAAAACACTCGTCGCAATCAAAACGAGCGCTAATAACCAATTACCTTTCCGTAGGAAATCTGGCATGAAAAACCCTTCAAAACCGTTAGTTGGGCAGCACTTATCCCAACGAGATACTTATATTTAATGAAGATGGCGGGATACAAAAATTGGTGAGGATTTTAACATAGGGGCTACCCCCCAACAAGGGCTATTTGGCATCCCTTGACGGGGACCGTACTCTACCTAAGCACTGGCTTGGCCAGCTTCTTCCAATCGGCCAAAAATTTATCGAGGCCATTGTCTGTTAAGGGATGTTTCATCAACATTTCCATCACCTTAAGTGGCATTGTAGCAACGTGAGCGCCAATTTTGGCTGCTTCAAGAACGTGAACGGGATGGCGGATACTTGCGGCAAGAATTTCCGTTTTGAAGCCATAATTATCATAAATAGTTTTGATGTCTTGAATGAGTGTCATCCCCACTTCACCCGCATCATCCAAACGCCCTATGAAAGGACTGATATAAGAGGCGCCCGCTTTCGCGGCGAGCAAGGCTTGATTGGCGGAAAAACACAAAGTCACATTTGTCTTGATTCCCTCGCTTGAAAAAATCTTGACCGCCTTCAAACCTTCTTTAATCAGAGGCACTTTAACTACGATATTGGGATGGATGCGAGAAAGCTCACGACCTTCCTCAAGCATTTCTTCTGATTTCATACTAACCACTTCAGCGCTGATAGGGCCATCGACGATAGAACAAATTTGACGGAGTAAACTTTGAAAATCAGAGCTTCCCTCTTTTGAAACAAGCGAAGGATTTGTTGTAACGCCATCACAAATGCCCCAACTAGCGGCTTCACGAATTTCATCAAGATTGGCTGTATCGATAAAAAATTTCATTCCAGATTCTCCCTTGAATTATTTTTATCCACTAAAAACCACAACACGATTTCGCCCCTCTTCCTTAGCTTTATACAGAGCCTGATCCGCCCGGGTTAACAACTCGAGCATCTCCATCTGAATAGCATCTTGAGAGGGTTCCTTCGATAATTCTTCCGGAAAAGAACTAATTCCGATACTGACGGTCACATGAGTTTCCTCATCATACACGCGGAATTTCTTTTTCGCAACTGTGGAACGAATACGCTCAGCAACCTCAAGACCGGCCTTTTTTGACGTCTCAGGCAGTACAATCACGAATTCCTCTCCCCCATACCGGGCGATGATATCCACGCGGCGAACAGCCTCCTTAATTAAACTGGCCACCTCTCGAAGCGTCATATCGCCGACCAAATGTCCATAAGTATCATTGTATGTTTTGAAATGATCGATATCGAGCATCAGCACACACAAGTTGAAATGATGCTTAATAGAACGCTTCAATTCCTCCGAAAATCGTTCGAGAAAATGCCGCCGGACAAAGACTTGAGTCAAGCCGTCAATGATAGAAAGCTCTTTAACCGTTTCATAGAGTTTGATTTTCTTCACCTGCATAGCAAGTTGCGCCGAAACGATTTCGAATTTGGGATAGTCATCAGGATTCGCATTCTCAATAACGAACACGGCAATTATTTTATCTTCCACGAAAAGCGGGAAAATCCAAAATGGGAATTCCGAGTCTGAATTGAGCTCAACCTCCTTGGGCAAGTGTTCCAGTGCATCCCAACGTGCCGGTTTTGGAATTTTAAGAAGCTGAGCAATAATCCGGGCCTCCAAACTATTTTCCACAATCTCTTCAATAACATGAACTCCCTGGACATGATTTCCTATCTGAAATGCTGTTGTTCCTGCATGTTCATCATCCAACAGAATCAATGTTGCTCGAGCAAAAGGAACCTCGGGAAGCACTTTTTGAATCAGTACTTCCACAAGCTCTTTGTAGGCCAAGCATTCGTTAAACTCCTTGGCAATTTCAAACAACCGAACAATGTCCATCACTTGCTGTTCCAGACGCCGCACACTTTCTTCTTTTGACTCAAACCGTTCTTTTAATTTCTGAATGTCATCTGCCGAACGGTCACGCTTCTCAAGACTTAATTTCACCTGAGTCATCCAGATTAAATAATCATAAGCGCAGTAAAATCCGACAAAACCCAAAATCACAATCATCCATAAATAACTGACATCTCCGGTCAAAAAAATCTTGAGCATCAAAACAATAATTAACAATACAGCCGCTAAAAAAAGAGAAACCAGATCTTCCTGAAAATAAAAATAGAAAAGGAAAACTGAAAGTATGGCGAAATGGAGCGGAAAATTAAAAGTTCTAACGGCAGACAATGCCCCGGAAGTCATCAGCAAGGCTAAAAAAATGCCAAATCCTACGATACGTTTAAGCATACCCGGTTTCTTCCCTGTCTTTTGGCAGCGTAAAGCCTTTCATCAGCAATCCGAATTAATTCTTCCTGCTCGAGCGTGTCATCAGGTAATGTACTAATTCCAAATGAAGCCGTAATGTGAGTGGCCTCATTTCGCAGTAAAAACTCTTTGGATTCAATCGCCCTCCGCAGCTCCTCAGCCAGTTCGGCTGCGCCCGCTTTTGGAACATTCGGCAGAAGAATCGAAAATTCCTCACCGCCATAACGCGACACAATTCCGTCTTCTCCGACTTTCTCAAATAAAATATCAGCGATTCCCTTGAGCACCAAATCACCGGCACCATGACCAAACCGGTCATTATAAGTTTTGAAATGATCCAGATCACACATCAATAGAGAAATAGTTGAATGTGACAACAAAGCGCGTTTATGTTCTTCTTTTAGCCGTTGTTTGAAATAACGTTGAACAAAAAGTGACGTCAGCGAATCCCGGATCGCAAGCTGTTCGGTCCGCTGGTAAAGAAGCGCATTGGCCAAAGCGGATGCTGCAAGACCCGAAATTAAATCGAGCAATCGCAAGTCATCTGTATTTAACGTATTTTTTTCCTTCGAGTTGACCCTCAAGACACCAATCACCCGTCCCTGAGAAAGAAGGGGCGAAATCATCACTCCCTGAACTGCCTCCAAACTCTCTTTGCCTACATTAAAGCGAAAGTCGGTTGAAATGTCTGGAACCACCAAATGCTGACGATTTTTTACCACCCACATGTCAAAAATGTCGCCCTGTTTGCTTTTGGGCTTTTCTTTTTCCAGAAGAGCTTTTGACGAAATCAAAGACAGATTTGCGCCCTCTTCCGAAAAAATATAAAGAAGACCGTGATCTCCCTTTCTAACAAATCCCAGACAACGCTCGACAATAGCATCGCCCAATTTTCCAAGAGTTAACGTTGTGGCAAAATCTTCCGCAACGCGACGCAAGTTATAAAACCGGCTGTAACGGTCAAAATAAGAATTTACCGCTTCCGATCTTTCTTTCAACCTGAGTTCCATTTCATTTTTTGAAGCCACATTTTTTTCCATGTCAACTTCATAAGAAAGCAGAATAGACTGTTTTCTCTTCTCCCCCCAAAAAGCCATCAGCACAAACGCACCGCAAATCACGGGAATTATCAAATAGAAAAGATGACCCGTTACCGCCGCTTCAATCAACAAAACCACCGCAATCAAAAAAATAAGCACCATGGTTGAAAGAATACCCATCGTGATCCCGAAAAGAATAACCGGGATTAGATAAAGAGCTGAAATGACAGAAAGGAATATAAGTGTTTCTTTCTGGGCTCGCAGCACAGGGTTTTGGAGATGAATGATTAACAGATAGGTAATGAAAAGATAGCCAGCGACTGCCAGCGAAGCAAGAAGTTGTTTAATACGATGCGAGGGCATCATGCGCCGCCCTCCTGATTGACAGCATCAAAAGGCATGTGACGGATAAATTTGGCCCAGCCGGTTAAACAATTGTTTGTTCGGTCTGAGGATCAAAAAAATGAGCCTTACTCATATCAAAGACTACCTGAAGATCCTGATTCACTTGAGCCGTATCGTGCGCGTGAACCCGGGCCACAAAAGTATTGGAACCCGCTTTCAGATAAAGATAAATCTCAGCCCCCATCGGCTCAACCACGTCCACTGTCGCGGTTGTTGTGTATTCCTCACGCGCGTTCTGGGCAAAAAGCTTGTCATAAATATTTTCTGGCCGTATTCC
>JACROU010000064.1 GCA_016214265.1 Candidatus Omnitrophota bacterium | reverse complement strand
AATCAAATCATTCATATTTATGCCGCGGTCTACCACGTCGATATCGGAAATTTGACCCGAGCGAATATGACCATGCACCTATCACATCGGCGCAAGTGATGGAAGTGATCAATCTGGAGCGTGGACGTTCCAGACAAGCATTGAAGGATCAGTCGGCTCAGCTTGCCCAAATTGCGGATGCCTTTGCCAGGGTCATGAATGAGCGGCATATTCCTTTAGCGATATTGAGCTTCCTTCTGGATCAATCAGACGCACTGATGACCAATGCGGATGTTCAGCGCAACATTCCTCTGGCGCAGGAAGGCCCGGGCGAGGCATATCGATTCAACGTTCTTCGAGTGATTGCGGCGGTTGATGAGCTTGCTGGCAATAACCGTAAAATCGATATCCGGCATGTTTTCGATTCTATTTTGGGCAATACGGGTGAATCGGCGGTGAATGCCGAGAAAAACAGGTTGGATGAAGCGTGGCTTCGCGAAGAACTGGAACGCCGGAAAATTTTCTTCAGCGATATTCTGAACGTCAAACTTCACCGTGTCGGAATTGATGTTCATCCGAAACTTTTCGATCAGCTGGTTCGTCAGCAGATTTCCGGATATAACGAACCTCCGTACACGCGTCATCCGAAAATTGACGTAACGCTCAGGATGCTGGATCGCGCGGCAGAAATTGTCAATCAGGCGAAAGCGAACAATGTTTACATCGATCCGTTGGTTCTGTTGGTTCTGTTGGACGAGGCGAGCGTAGAAAACGGCGGATTCGGCCGTCAGTCTACAATTTCCACGTTTGCACCCGTGTTCAGGGACGCAAAAATGAATGTTCAGCGCCTCAGTTTGGCTCGCCGTGCGGAAGCAGGCGGACTCTTTCAAGCCGCCGGGGAAGAGCAGGGCCGTTATGACCGCGAGCTTCAGAATGTGCTTCAGGCCGCTAGAGGTGAAATGAGTCAACTAAGTCCTGTGGATCGGGAAGTGATTCGCGGCTACTTGCTGGCGGCTACGGCACCGGCGGCCGAGGGTATGCAGAAAAACATCAATGATCGTTATGCGAGACTGAAAAATTTACTGAATGACGGCGCGCTTTCAACCCAGATCGGAAAAAATGCCGCGCATCAGGCTTTGCTGGAGGAATTTGCCCAGTATTTTGTGGAAGATGGTATTGATTCCCAAACCGGACTACCGCTCAACAATGTTTACGTCACAAGCCGCGGCGAAAAAATTTATGAGGGGAATGTGCAATACAGTTCTCCGTCAGATATTGGTTTGTATTTGCAATTTATTTCTTTGGTTGCTTCCGGAAAAGTGAATGTGGCCGGTTTAAGCCAGAATCAGGCCGCTGGCTATCTCGCGAAAGCGATTTCCACCCTTGAAAAAGCGCCCAAATGGAATGGTCTCCTGCCGTGGCTGACGATTCAGAATGGTCAGGTCAGTGATATGAATCACGCGGTTTCGCTGGTGGATAACGGTCTTCTGACGCTCGGATTGGTGAGTGCTTTTGGGGCAACTAAAGATCAAAACGGTGCTCTCGCTGCCAGAATCAAGGCTTTGATCGACGGACAAAAATTAGGTTATCAAAAGATGATTGATCCGACCACGAAGAAATTTTATGGAGTCATCAACACGCAGAGCGGGCGGCCAAAGGATGGCTATTACATTGACACCGCTGCGGATGAACATACGGCGATTGTGCCGGTGCTTGTTCAATTGTACGGATTAGATGCGGATGTTTGGAATAATCTGCGCCTGGGTGCCGTGAAGGATCAGATAAACGGCCGGAATGTCATGATCCAAACCACATGGGGAACAACGCTTCAAAACTTGCAAGGATCACTCGCGTTCAGCGATCAGATTTTAGGGCCGGCGATTCAACAGTCCCAGTTGAACTACGCGTTGTATGCAGATGCCTTCAGTCAGAATTACGGTTTGCCGGGACCGCTTATGGATAGTGCTTCTCCCGGATCCCCGGCAGGCAATCAGTTGTCGGCTAGGCCCGAAACTTCCTATGTTGTGAAGGGAATACCTTCTGTTGCTGCGGAGACAATCCGCGAAGGAATGCATCGTCAAGCCGATCCAAGCGCTTCATCGCCGGCGGCCGCGGCTCTTGTCTACGGCGTGAATCCTGATTTGGGATTGAAAGAGTTTCAGCGCTTCATCGCCAATCCGATGATTATCGGGGCGATGGGATTTTCAGATGCTGTGGATCATCAGGGTGGAACCACGGGGCGGAGATATGCCGTGAACGCGGGCATGGCTGTGCTTGGACTCTCACGCCCGCAAGCCAATGAGGCATTCCAGACTGGACTTGAAGGACTCACCAACAATAAAGATGTGACGAAGCAAATTGGGGCAATGCTCGAAACAAAAACAAAATCACTCGATATTCAACCAATTTCCGGAAAAAGTTTGGGCGCAGAAATTGTGCGACCAGGTGAAATAGGACAACTCCCCGTGATGGGAAAATCATTGGGTGTTGCTTACAAACCGATCGAACATATCGAAACGCGAGCGCCGCCGGCGAAAGAACGCGCTAAAGCCGGATTCTGGAGTTTGGCTGTAGGAACCAATTATTTCACCCGCACCTTCATTACATTAGCTGCGGTTATCATCACTGCTTATCTGATTTATTCCGGTTTAGGACTTCTCTTTCCGCATGTGTTTGGAGCTAGTTTCTTCCAGACGATTCTCGCGGTTCCATTCACCGAAATTCAAGCGGTGATCGGCGGCCTCAGCTGGACTTCGCCGTTTTCCGTACTCTCTTCGCTGACAAAAGTTGAAATCCTCACGCCGATACTAAAAGTTTCTTTGGGTGTGGTAATCGTTGGCGCTCAAGCAGGCTTTTCATTTGGTCTGGCGCGCTCGATTGTTGCCTTAATCACGAAATACACTGCTCTCGGACTGCGATATGCGACGGGCAAAGAACTTCCCGAACATCTTACCGAGCGGGAACATATCAAACAGGATATTTTGGCTTGGCTTAAGACCGAACCGGGCCGGCTTTTTCACGCGACCGTTGCAGGTATAAAAATCGCTACTTTCCTGGCGCTTGCCGTGAGTTTTGGATTAGGCATGTCGAGCTTCCAGCTGTTTACTTACACACCCAATATTGCCCTTGCTGCCAAGGGACTTCAACTGGGTATGGCCGCAATGCTCGGACTCATCGGTCTGGCAAATTTTGGTTTCAAATTTACGATTCACACAACGCATGCCGAGAAATTTAATATCAAGGTGCTCTGGAACTGGCGCGTTGGCATTCTTCTGGCGCTTGGCGGGTTGACGGGATTTGCGACGGGTTATCTGGGTTTTGTGTTTGCCACTTACTGGCTTGAAGCTTTTGCTTTTGCCTACATTTTCTATTCACTGCCCGCCTCCATCATTGATTTTGGCGCCAAGATTGTTCAAGGACTCTGGAGAATTATTTTCAGTCCGTGGATAAAACATGTTTACGAAACAGATCCTGAAAAACATATTGGAAAACTTCAAGGGGTTGGACTGACTGCACTCTGGCTGACCACTGTTGGTTTGACTTTTGGGGCGTTCATATTGGCCGCCTATTTGTCTTCGATCGCATTAATTGTTTCTGTCCCTGTTACGTTATCCGTGATGTTGCCGCTCGCGGTTCTTCTGTCAACGGGAATGATCAAATGGGCATCTGTGAAGACGAAAGAAGTTTCCGAAGATTGGTTTAAAACAATTCAGCTTGAATATCGGGAATTTAAAATCGCGTTTCTTACCGGTCTTGCCAATGTTTTTGTGCAGTTTGCTCTGACAGGATGCGTCACCGTCCTGTACTCGATGGTGACGGTATCCGGCGAGAGCACGAATCTTCTCGCTTCCGCGCTGGCCGCGATTCTTTACAAATTCTTGAACAAAGCCGTCATCGAACTTCAATTGATGCAGAATATCCAGCTTGGGCGGATTTTTGTCGCACACGCTTTACCGGCAGGAATTATGGCCGCTATTGGCGGTACGGCAATTCCCTGGTTCTATTATTTTATTACTGCGTTTGGGGCGGGTGTTTCGTGGTGGACTGCCGCCAAAGTGGCTTGGTCTACACCCGTGCTGCTTTTCGGCATGTCGCCGCTCGCATTTTTCTTCTGGGCTATTGCCGTCGGCTTTATCATCCAGAAATATGTCTGGTCCCTGCCCAGGGATTGGGATGAAGAAACCACGATGAAAAGCAAGGAGCTTGTCAAAAGGATTGATCCGTCACAAACGACGGTATTTTTGGTGAATTCTATCCTGAGTCAGCTCGAAGAAATTACGGGCGGTCATATTGGTATTGTCTGGCGCTCATTTTGGAATAATTTCCTCCGCGACAAAAAAGGCAATTTTGATCTTCGGGATCAAGTAATTTTCCTTTTTGCCCATGATAACGAAGCCGACGGAGGAGTTGCCAAGCCGCCTGTGGTGCGTGACATGTTTAATTTCCTGATGGGGCGGCAGTACCTTGGAAAAGAGCGGATGATTATGTCATTCCGGTCCCGTTCTAAAGATAATTTTGCGAATCGCAACGGCGCCCGGAATTCAAAATGGATTGGCTATCAGGAAGTAATGTCATGGCTGTACAGCAATGTCAATTACATCATGAATTATTTGACGAAGAAAAGTGATCTGAGACGTCAGGTCCGTATTCGTCGCGATGTGGCCAAGTTGCTGGCTGCGGCGGCAATCCAGGATCCCGAAAAATATAAGGATCTCAAACAGGTTAAGGCGTTCCTTCAGTTAGCAGCCCAAAAAGATCCGGGCTCTGTGATTTTCGAGCATGATCCTTCCCGCGCCGATTTGGGTACGAAGGATCAACTGCGACGGGATGAAGATTATATCAGCTACATCGAACTAATTAACAATCAGGGATATGCGCGCGAACAGTTCAACATGGATCTTTTCCCTGGGGGCGAGGCTTTCCCAACCCCGCTCCGGCTTTTTGACGTGACCTTTGATGACCATATTTATTTCAATGTAATTGATCCGTCTGGCAAATTTCCTGTAAAGAGATTCCGCATGACCAATGGCGGCCGGATTTTTGATGAGGCCGGTAAATTGGTGGCAGACGGTGAAGAGTGGGTGATGGATGAAGAAGGTTATCTGAGACAGAAGGTGGGTGCACCAGGCGTTCTTACTTACGAATATCAGGGCAAAGAACTTGCGATTCCACGTCTGCAGATGGATTTCCAAACCCGCATTGTGGCTCAAAGGGCCACTCGTGACGGGCAGCTTGTTAATAAGAAGGATGACAATAACAATATTCTTCCCGAAGAATTTTTGATGACGCGCGATGGTGACATTTTGGATTCGAAAAATAATGTGGTGGGAACAACCCGAACCATAAAAGTTGACCGGGGCAAGGGCAATCCCGCGGATATCGAAGTGCGCTATCAGGACGTTAAGTATCCGGGAATGGATTTGACGCATCGTTTGGCTGATGACCTCCGTTCGGCAGATGAAATGGTAGTAGCTCTTGAGAGAACAGGGAAGTTGGAGTCAGAAATTCGAAAAGCTCATGGCTTGCCGCTTGAAAAAGATCATCCTTGGGCGGTGGGTATTGATGGCCGTGCGGTTCCCACAAATCTTATGCGCTGGCTGCACCCGGATGCTTTGAAGCTTCTCGAAGAACGAGCTCGCTTGGTAGCAAAGAAAAATGCCGATGGCAGTTGGAATATTCAAGAAGTGATTAACGGGGACGTGGCCCAGCTAAGACCCATCAGTCCTGAAAATATTAAAAGTGTTTATGGTGTCAATACAGTTAATCCGGCCGAAAGAACAACGGAAAAGGTGGCTGAATACTCGGGTTATTGGCAAAAATCCGGCACGATTCCAGATGCTTATGAATTTATCAAAACGGATTGGCCCGAGCTGACAGGTTTTATTGCCGCCAGTGAGGCCGCCTCGGAAGATGTCCAAGGCAATTTGGTGGCTAACGTGCTTACATTCAAAAACTCCTCCGAATCAGATGGGGTGTTGATTTCGGATAATTATATCCGTCTTGCGGATGGATCGATTATCGCCAATGAAGTTGTTGCACAAGAGGGTGAATATCGGGTGAGAGCAGATGGCAAGGCGGAGTTGAATTCGGGCGCCGTTCTTGAAAAGGAAATATATACGATTCTTCCTGACAACAAGTTGGTGCTGAAGCATGTCCTGGCCGCGCCCGGTGAATATGTTTGGGACGACGCGGCGCCTCAAACAGCAAAACTGAAAGAGGGAATTATCCTAGCCAGAAAAGACACATTCAGAAAGGACGCGTTGGATCACAATTATTACCGTCATGTGGGTGTGACGACCGACGAAGTCAATCAGGCTCAGCGCGAGGGTGCGATTGGAGATCAGGCGCTTCTCAATCGCGGCAAGACCGGGTTTGAGGAACTGTTTGATGTGGATGGCAACCGGGCTTTTTACCTGCAAAAAGTTTATGTGGATTATGCCAATCAAAGGGGCGGACTTTTCAAACCGCGTCAATCAGCGATCACGCAGGATATCCTTCTGGGACTGAAAGGCTCCTATAAATCTGTAGGCGGCGTTTACAAACTTCGCAAAAAACTCCTCGATCGGGATCAGTACATCGTTGAAGGCAATGGAGATATCCGCGTGCTCACTATGCCGGCTTTCTTGCGGGAGGATGGGAATCATTTTGAGACGCGAGACGGCGTTCTGTATCTGAATAATAATGAATATGTCATGGATGCCGTTGGAAATCTCTGGAGCAAGAATCATGTTTCTGACGAAGCGAGCGATGAGTTTGTTGGTGCTGCCGGAACGGAAACTGTAGCGCTTGTTCGTGAAGAGGAAACGCGCGATGTGAATCTTCATGTCAATAACGCGGTTATTCCGTACGGAATGAGTCTGCTGCCGGATTGGAAAACGGAAGGAACTTTGAATGATGTCGCAAAAAATGAGCAGGGCACGCGGCGTTTTCCAAAATTGAGAGTTCAATATATCACTCAAACGGATCCTGAAGAAGAGTGGCTGCCCCGCACCATTTATGCCACTGTGGCCCGCTTCACCCGCAAGAAAACAGATCATCCGCGTCCGATTGTCTCTCTGGCTCAGTGGGATATTGCTATTGCCAATCGTGACCGGAATCTGCATTTGGCCGAGCAGGGATTTGCCCAGCATGTGCTTCGTTATGTGGCTCGGGGCAAAGACTGGCTGTTCAAAGAAGCCATTGCTTTCGGGAAAATGGCGTTTGCTAGTGGCTTGTATATGGCAAACGTTGCCATGAAACAGGCCGTTGAGTTTATTGCCCGCTGCCATGACCACTGGGAAGCTCTGCACGGACTCGGACGTTTGTGGTCTTCACTCCCGGAGCATGGAAAAATGGCGATTATCGGCGATAACCCCGATGATTTTCCAGATTTTATCCGCCGCGGCAAAGGCTGGATTCCGGGCGATATTTATCTGCACTTTTTCGATACGACATTTGGTGCGTTTATCAAATTCATTCGTGGTGATAACGCAGGCGCCTTGAAACAATTGGGCGATCATACGAGCTTGATTCAAACTGCTATGGATCATATCCGTAATGAAGACTGGGTGGACGCGGGTGAGACACTTAAGCGGGTGCATGAGGACAGAAAGCGGCTTCGTGAGGGCATGAAAAATTACATGTCCATAATGGTGGCCGGAATTGTTTCGATGCAGTTTTTCATGCTGTGGCTTTTGGGTATCGGCCTTCCGGCTCTTATCATTCCCGGATTTATGACGGCGGCGCATCCCATTATTTCTGCGTGGCTGTTTGGCGGATTGATGTTTGTGATGCTCACCGTATCCAAGTTTATCGTGGCATGGGTGGAGAGTCTGTTCATGACGCCGGAGTATCAGAATCCATCATGGTGGCCAAAATGGCTCCCGGCTTTCAATGACGTCATTCAGGTAGCTGCGCCGGTGAGCAAATTCCTGATTTTTGGCGGTACGGTTATGGCCACGATTTTCTGTGCGGTGACAGGTCTCTGGTCTTCCGTTATCGTGTTCGGAGTAGGGGGTTATTTGCTCTATAAAGCGGCAGAGGCTTTGTGGATCAAGATGAAAACGCAAAGCACGGCGAGAACCATTGCGATGCTTACAGGTGCAGCGGCAGCGGCCGGACTCTTATATTTCTTCGGCAGTGACATTATGCTCGGGATGAAACATATGATTGGTTCCGGCATCACATATGTTTTTGTCGATGGTTTTGGTCTGCCTTTGGAACGAGTGGCAAAGTTCAAAATGTATGTGCATGCCGCCGTCCAAAATATGAGCCCGGTAAAAATGATTACGGAGTTTATTCCATCATTGATTGATGAATTTGGTGAAAGCGTTGTGAAGGCCAATAGCGCCGCTCATTATCTGGTTGCACTTGCCAGCGCGCTTTTGCGTTATGTGCTTCCTTATGGTTTGACCGCGCTTGCATTCCTCTTCCTTCCAAAACGTGTTTGGAATTCACTTTCGCTTCAATTTGACCGGCGCATTTTGGATCAAGGATTGAAATTTCCGGCGGATCATCCTGTCAGGATCTTCTTCAATACCGGCATATTTGATTTTAATTATCTGAGTCTGAAGCTTTTCATGTGGATGAACTTGGAAACTGTTTTGACGACGGCCAAGTTATTGAATTGGGGTCATTTCGTGAATGACGCCACCGCAAAAGGTATTGGACAGGTTTTGCGTATGATCGCGGCGGGGTGGAAGCCTGCGGGTGATATTAAAGCGGAAAGTAAGGCGGAGAAAAAAGAAGGCGAGTCAACGTGGAAAAGCGTCATTGGAAAAACGCCGCCGGTTCTCAGAATCGTGGGTACGGTTGTCTATGTGCTCGGAGTAACGGCTTGGTCCGCCAGTTTCTTGCTTGCCGGAGTATTCCCGGCTTACTTTTTGGTGTTTAAATTTGCGGGGCTTGCGCTTTTGGCTTTCAGTTTATTTATTGTTCATCGCAGCAAATCTTCTGTGATGACTTTGGAAGCCCCGTGGTGGCTGGGATCGCGTCCGTACTTGTCAACGTTCTTGATTATCGGTCTGGTGACGGCGTTCGGTTGGGATACTGCGCTGATTTGGAAAGGCTGGCCGATTATTATCTGGTCATGGGGCATGGGCGGATTTGTGTCTCTGTTTTCCTCGCGAACAGGTTTGAGCCGGTATTTCCGTGAAAACGCGTTTTTGGGACAGGCCGATCGTCTTGAAGAATGGCTCAAATGGAGCGCTCCGTTTGAAGATAAAACGGGAGGAAAACGGGAGATTAAAGACGAGCGCGTTTTGGAAAAAATAAAAGAACTTCAATTGGTAGCCTTGCCCGCCGGAAAAGTGACAGAACCGGCGTGGAAGAAGGAAGCTGTTTTATCTGGAACCGAAAAGGCGAAGCTTTTCCTCCGGCACTTGACGACGATTCGCCTCACTCCAGAAGCGCTGGATGCCGCGGCGCTCAAATATTTCGAAGGGGAAATCGGCGGGACCCGTGAGGATGGGAGCCAGGGGCTTCAAATCCGCCGTCGGACTTATGAGCTTGTGGATAGTCCCCGCGAAGTGGATTGGAATACGCTTTCCGAATTAAGGCGCTTCGAAATACTAAATGATATTTACAAAACCGGACGTGGAAAAGACATGCTGGCCCGCGCGCTTAAAGGGGAAAATGGGAAACCGCTGGTGTCCCGAGAGGCTTTAGAAAAGCGGATGAATCAGATGAGGGCGGTTTATGAGCTTTCAATGCGTCAGGAAGTTTTTGAGAAAAAATATCCGATCTATCAGGACAAAGTCAAGCTCGTGATTTCCAAACTCAAAGAATACAATGTCGAAAACATAAACGGCCTCGTTGAAGCTGGTGATTATAGTTCTGCTCTGAAGATTTTGAACAAATATCTCGAGTTGATGAACATTGAACATCAGGCAGATTATAAAACCGATGTGAATTTTGATAAGAATCCTCAATTGAAGCCAATTTATGTCTCTCTTGTTGACATTACCAATCAGCAGCTTCTTTTCGGGAATCTTAGAGTTCCCAATCCGGGAACAAATGCGGAATACAGCGGCCTCGCCATGGCGGTGAGGGATATTTCGAAATTGTTTGCAGCACCGGGCGTTGTGTTTGGGCATTTGAAGCGCAACTGGTATGAGCTTAGCTATGAAGAAAAACTGGCGAAAGTCCGCACGGCGCTTCAGAAATATGATGCATTTTTGAATTTGAATGAGAATGAAAGAGAGCAGGTCGTAACATTTTTGGTGACGTTATTGGGGCTTTCGCTTCAACGTGAGATTGCTCATGCGGGAATTACCATGACCGATCAGCCAATATCGTCCATCCAAAGAAAACCGTCAGACTTCTTAAATGATGCTCAATTTACGTTGGTAAACCAATATTTGTTGAATCGTCCCGTTCAGAATAATGAAACTTCTTATCAATTAGCGAAGTCAATGACGGGGCTTCTTGACCGCGTGAAATTGAATGTTCCGCTGAGATATTCTTGGATTTTGGTCGGTTCTGTTCTTGCCGGCATTGTTACGGGTGTGATTTTTGGCGTGTTTCCCGGAATTGCGTTAGGAATCGGAGGATTTGTGGTAGCCGCATGGATTAGTTCAGCGGTGTGGGGGCATAGTTTCAGTCTGGTGCTTCGGAATATGGTGTTGTTGCTGACCCCGTTCTTCCCCAAATGGGACTGGAACGCTCTCTCTTATCGTGAAAAAATAAGGACAGTGCTTGACTATTATTCCCGATATAAACCCGAAATTACGCGCGAGCATAATTTCGAGGATCTTTATGATCATGATTACTCGCTGAGGTCTCTTATCCAATTGATGAATCTTGCCATACCGAAGAATGGAGATCCGCATCGCAAAGGGGAGGATCCGCTGACGGCCGCTATTGTGGAATCTGTTATCTGGAAGCAGGAGTTGGCAAAGCATCAGGAAAACGAGATTGTCAGCCGGCAGGGAGATGAAATGAATACGCGGACGACCGAAGCCGTTGAGAAAATTTTGAAACGAATTTATCGCGGTTATATTCCCCATTTTTTTCCCAGCTGGGAAAATATGAGTTTCCGCGACAGAAGACATTTTGTTGAGGGTGTGATCCGGAAGCATCGTTTGGACCTTGAGCATCAGGAACGGGTGTTGAGTTACTTTGATCTTTTCAGAGAGCCCAAAGGCCGTGCGATGGAAGCACCTCCTTCAGGACCGGCGCAACCGCCCGCAGGACCTACGGCTGGTCCAACAGCACTCGGTAATGTTCTGACTCCGGAAGTAGCCCCAGCGGTACAGCCTACAGTGCCAGTGCCGATCCCGGGCGCTGTGCCAACCGCGGAAGAGCCTGTAGCACCTCTGCTTAGTACTGGTGATTCGGGCGCTTGGCTTCTCGAAGAAAGCGGGCAGATTGCACTCCCTGCGCTTGTGACGCCGACCGTAGCGCCGCCAGCGGTATCAGAGGAAGGCGAGGAACCCGGGACCGTTACTCGAATTTTTGACAAAGCGGAAATGGAAGGAAAAGTGGCTGGACGGCCGGAGGAAACTTTTATGACGGGTCTCTCTGAACGCAAAGTTACGGAAGGCCCATTTGAAGCAGGTAAGGAGACAATGGCCGAATTACCAGTTCCAAGCTATGTGCAACCATCTTCAACTCCAGCGCCGCTTGGTTTGGAAAAGCCTCCGGTAAATAAAAAATTGATGGACGATCTCAAGAATATGGATAATGCTGCCAGACGGAATCGTTTTGACGACTTATCTGAGGATGAGATGAAGTCTCTGCTTGAAGGTGATCAAATGACTCGGGAGTATTTTGATGAGTTTCTAAAAACGATTTTGATTGAGAAGCAATTGACGGATATTTCGAAATTGATCAGTCTTGAAGCGGCTAAAAAACTGGGATTAATTCAAGAGCTTCCAGTTCCGACCGTGACTGGGCTGATGAAAGAACTTGAGACTGCTTCGGCCGAAAGCGGCGAGAGAAGGGGAATTTTTGAAGACAGCCTTTCCACTGATCTTGGGAAAAATATGCTTGAATCTGATGCCTTGACTCGGGAGTATTTTGATCGGGTGCTTAAGCCGATTTTGGATAGCGATGATTTGAAAATAATTTATCAGTTGATAAGTTCTGGCGCCGTTCAGAAATTAGGATTATCAGTTCCTCCACCAGCCGGAACTGTTGAAGGCCAATCGCTCGGCCGTGCCCATGAAGCCCGCGAAGCGTTGCTTGACGGCCTTCATTCAATAGAAGGCTTCAAAGGCCAGTATGCTTGGGCCCGTCTTGAGGCCGCGCTTGGTGATAACCGTGTGAATATATTGACGAACGCGTTTAATCAGGCGATTGATCGTGCGGCACAGAAAAATGGCTGGGTTGCCACAAAATCATTCGAAGTTATCGATTATAATTCCGGTCTGGGGAATATTCTTTCACGTGACATGATGGCGCCGGGAGTGACGCTGACTCTTGCTAACGTACCGGAGGATGTGAAAGTGCCCGAGGGTGTGATTAAATCCAAAGATTCTATCGCGAAGATTGTCGCGGATCTGAAACTTAAAGATCCAAATGTTAATATTTCGATCGTGTCTGAAAAAGACACGGAACTTTCGAGTATGCCGAACTTGTATCAGGTGGTTTATGACAAGCAGGCACTTGAGGCATATGACGGTGCCCGCTCGCTGGTGGTGCTGGCAGGACGCGACATTGCCCGGTTCGGCGAGGTTTTTGCCGGCGAGGCTGGCATAATCGGTTCAGGTGTTTCCGGCAGAACTTACATTTTTGGCGAAGATGCGATTCGTAGTTTGCTGGAAAACTTTGTGAAGACGCAGTTGGCCGCGCGAGCGGTTCAAGCCGCGGCATAAAAGGTTCCTGGAACCTTTGTGCCACCTTTGTGCCACGAAAGTGGGCGACTACTAGGGTCGCCCCTACAAACAGATTTAGTCGCGCACTCAATGGGACATCCGCTGCCAAGCGGCCCGCTGGGTGCAAAATACCCCGGTTCTCTTGCCCCGGGGTATTTTTTTGTGTACCCTCGAGAGGGCAATAACTCTTACCCTTTTCCTCAATTTTCCTCTCTCCAACCTCTTTTCAAATCACATGTTATCATTAATATGTAGCTGAAATGGAATGCAGCTGATGCAAAGCGTGAATCGGAAAGGGATTTCGCGATGAGCCTGCTAATTATTGATGATTCCCAAGAAGAAAGACTTCTATTAAAGACAATCCTGGAACACAGGGGGTATGGCAATTTGTTTATGGCCGCCTCTTTCAGGGAAGCGCGCAACTATCTAAAAAGCCATGATTTGGATACTTCAGACGAAAAGATAAACCTTATTTTGCTGGATATTGTTATGCCGGAAATGGACGGCATTGAAATGCTCCGGCGCATAAAAACCGAGGATCGTTTCAGAGATATCCCAATCATTATGGTGACCGGAAAAAATGATTTAAAAAATTTGGAAATGGCGTTTTCATTAGGCGCGGTGGATTACGTGAGCAAGCCTTACAACAAGATCGAACTGATGGCCAGAATTTCCTCGGCGCTTCGGTTGAAGCGGGAAATGGATCAACGGAAAATGCACGAGTGTGATCTGGAGAAAAAAAATAAGGAACTTGAAAAAGCGTTAAACGAAGTGAAGGTTCTGCGCGGTTTTATACCGATTTGCGCGGCGTGCAAAAAAATCCGTGATGACAAAGGATTCTGGCAGCAGGTGGAGTGTTATATTTCCAAGCATTCGTCCGCACAATTTACACACGGTATTTGTCCGGATTGTATGGTCCGGCTGTATCCGGAAGTGAAAGAGGCGAAGCGGCAGGACGGAGGGACCTGATTATGAAGATTGTGGTGCATGTGGATCCCGAGCTTTCTGAATTGGTTCCGGGTTATCTGGATAACAGACGGCATGATGTGTCTGCGCTTGAGACGGCTGTGACTGCGGGTGATTTCAGTTTAATCGAACATCTGGCCCATATTATGAAGGGCACGGGCGGCGGCTACGGATTTGATGCCATCACTGAAATTGGCGCGCGGATGGAAATGGCCGCGAAAAACAAAAATAAAGAAGAGATTCAGAAAGAAGTTTCTGAACTCTCGATTTACCTGGAGCAGGTGGAGGTGGTTTATGAGTCATGAAGAAAAGTCACTGATTCTTGTCGTGGATGATGATGAGAATGTGTTGAAAGTAATTGATCGAATGCTGACGCCGCGCGGGTATCATGTGGTAACCGCTACCAGCGCCGCAAAAGCGTTTGAGAGTTTGAAATATGGCAAACCCGATTTAATTTTGCTGGATATTTTAATGCCTGAAATGGACGGCTTTCAGCTATGCTCGCGTCTTCAGATGAATGAAGAAACCGCCTATATACCGGTTGTTTTCATCAGTATCGTCGGCTCGGCAGAGAGTCGATCCAAGGCGTTCTCGATGGGGTGTGTTGATTATCTGGTCAAGCCATTTACGGAAGAAGTTATGGCGCATAAAGTTGAGCTCCATCTTCGAACCAACAAAAAATTTAAACAACTCCGGGAAGAGGAAATTCTTTGGGATGAGCGGATTTTGCCCTCCAATTTTCCAACGTTCCGGGATTTTTTGTCTAACGAGCTGAATCTGGAGCTCGACAGGCGGGAGCGGCTTGTTACGATTCGGCCCAGCGAAATTTATTTAGCCGCGAAAGAAATAGGAATTAACGAGCGGCAGATGGCGAAATATATCGCTCAGTTTTTGAAATTGGATTATTTGCCGCATATCAATCCAGAGGATGTCCAAATTGGAATTCTTCCAACGCCTTTTTGCAAGGCTAATCAGGTCATACCGTTAAGCGATGGATCGGAATCGTACGTTTTCGTGCTCGCCAATCCGTTTAATTGGGAATTGATTGATGTGTTGAAAAAATTTGTTGGCCAGCAGAAATTCGGTGGTTTAAAAATTACTGAACCAAAAAATATCGAATCTCTGTCCAAAGAAGGCTTTTTTATGGCTGAGGAAAAAGAAAAATTTGAAAAACAAAAAAAAATAAAAGGCAGAGGATCTCTGGGCGGGGAAGACCAGGAGACTCTTCAAGAGGAGCTCAAGAAATCGAATATTGTTTACATCACAAATAACATTCTGGACACGGCGGTTTCCGAGCGTGCCAGTGACATTCATATTGAGCCAAAAGAAAAGTTTGCCGTCGTTCGTTTTCGCGTCGATGGAGATATGCAGGATATCTTTACACTCCGCAATGAAACGGCTGCCCGTGCGATTGCCCGCCTCAAAACTTTGGGAGGGATGGATATTACCGAAAAACGAAAACCGCAGGACGGATCTTTGGAAGCGATTATTGAGGACAGAAGTTTCCGGCTGCGTTTGGCAACGGCGAACACCCCAAATGGTGAAAGTTTGGTGATCCGGATTCTGGAACCTAATGCAAAACCCAAAAGACTCGAAGAGCTGGGGATGACCGACGAACAGGTAAAAACGATGATGGAATTTTCCAATCGCGCGCAAGGATTTATTTTGATTGTGGGGCCGACGGGATCCGGAAAGACGACAACGATTTACAGCCTTCTGGATCAAATTGATGCGAAAAAACGGAGTTTAATTTCTGTAGAGGATCCGGTGGAATACCGGATTCCGAATGCCAACCAGCAGCAGGTCAATGAGAAGGCGGGGGTGTCATTCGAGGCGCTTCTGACATCGCCTGTCAGGCAAGATCCCGATATCCTTTTTATCGGAGAAATCCGCGATCCGTACTCGGCAAAAGTTTCGGTCGATTTTGCCAGCACCGGCCATTTAACGGTGACTACGCTTCATACGTCGAATGCGACAACGGCTATCTTTCGTTTCGAACGGCTGGATGTAAGCCGGAATATTCTGGCCGATACCATTGTCGGTATCGTCGCTCAAAGGTTGTTAAAAAAGCTGTGTAATATTTGCAAGAGAATAGCGCCTATTTCAGATGAAGAAAAAGAAATGCTGGCGCCTTTTACCAGCAATATGCCAGAGCAGGTGGCTCATCCGGTCGGATGTTCAAAATGCAATAATACGGGCTATTTCGGACGCGAGGGTGTTTATGAAATTATGAAATTCGACCCGAAGATTTGCGAGATGATCCGTAAAGGGGATGCCATTTCGGCAATCCGGGAATTTATGAGACGCCGTTGTGATTTTTTAATAAGCAATCATGCCGTTTCGAAAGTGGAAAAATTGACTATTTCTGTCCGTGACGCATTCGAAAAAGTGCTGGTTGAAGAATCGCGGTTGGAGAAAAAAACCGAAAAAGTGGAAGAGGAAATTCGTGTTCAAAAAACAACAAGTCCGGCCGCGGCCGGGGCTGCTCCGGCGCCTTCGCCCGAAAAAACATCCGGGCAAAAAACTATTTTGCTGGTTGAGGATGATTCAGATACTCAAAATTTAATACGTCTTTTGTTGGAGCATCAGGGGTTTAAACTTTCGGTGGCTAATGACGGTGTCGAGGCGCTTCTGGCTTTTGGAAGAGATGAGTACGATTTGATTCTTTCCGATATTAATATGCCCAATCTGGACGGTTTGAAACTGCTGGAAATGATGAATCAAAAAGGAGTTCAGGCTCCGGTGATTTTTTTGACAGCTCAAACCGGAGAAGAGTATGAAGTTAAGGGGTTACAATTGGGGGCTGTTGATTTTATTCACAAGCCTATAAAAAAAGAAATACTTCTACTTCGCGTTAAGCAGGCATTGGAAAAGGTCTCACGGAAACAAGCAGCGTAACATTTTTTGTTTTGTAGGGACGATCACAAGCGGCACGCTCCTGCAAACTGCAAATAACGAGGGGGGGCAATGAAGGCTCGACTGAAGAAGGCGCTCAGTCTTTCGCTCAGGGAATCTGCGCTTCTTTGTATCTTGATTTCTGTTGCGCTTGGGGCAAGTGTATTCTTTCTTCACAATTCCGTCAAAAATGAAATGCGGGAAAATTCCCACATGATGCAACTAATCAATCTCAGCGAAGATCTTTCGACAAGCATCAATTTTCTTTCCCACGAAGCGCGATCGTATGTTCAAAACCGGGACGAAAAACGTCTTACCAATTACTGGAATATTATTAATGTCAACAAAACTCGCGAAAAGATTATTCAGAATATGACCAAGCTGGGCATGACGCCGATAGAATATACATTTGTTCAGAAAATAAAAAATATTTCGAACGTCCTGAATTTGGAAGAAACACGCGCCATGCGGCTGGTGGATGAAGCCGCAGGCATTCCGAAGTCGATGATGCAGTCGGATGTCGCGAATTATACTCTTGAAGAGGATGATCAGAAACTTACGGATGATCAAAAAATGAATCTGGGCCGCAAAGTTTTATTCCGGGACTGGTATGAGAATGAGCTTGATCAGATAAAAAAACCCACTCTCCAGTTCCAAAAATTGGTTCGCAGCCGTTTTAAGCTGAAAATGGAAAATTACCGTGCTCAATCCACATTTGCAGTTTTCATCCTTGTGGCATTGTCCATTGCCATTCCGGTGCTTCTGGTATTTGATATTGCGAAAAGAAGAAGCGCAGAACGCAGATTAACCGAGGCTAATGAAGAATTGGTTCAAAATCATCATAAACTTCTTGAAGCGCTTGCGGAATTAAAAAGGACACACGAAGATTTGAAGCATGCGCAATCCGAACTGCTTCAGGCCGAAAAGTTCGCGACCATCGGCCGGCTGGCCGGAATAATTTCACATGAATTCCGTAATGAACTGGGCGTGATGCGCAACGCGGCTTATTTTTTGAAAATGAAATGGAAAGGCGCTGATGAGAAAATTACGAATCATCTGGATCTTTTGGAAGAGCGTATTCAGGAAACGGACCGTATTATCGAGAATATTATGACATTCGCCAAGACCGGCCAGCCGCAACTTGAGCCTGTGGATCTTGGTTCTCTGATTTGGACCAGCATCGGAAGGGTGAAAATTCCAAAAAATATTCATGTCCACACGGAACTTTCGCCTAATTTGCCAAAAATATTGGCAGATGAAGTTCAGATGGCACGCGTTTTTGTAAACGTTTTTTTGAACGCGATTCAGGCATTGGGAGAAAAAGAAGGCGGTATTTGGGTGCGTGCGAGTATGGAAGACAATCATGTTCGGGTTCTGTTTGAAGATAATGGTCCGGGTATCAAACCTGAAGATTTGAAGCATTTGTTTGAGCCGCTTTTTACCACCAAAGCGCGCGGCGCTGGGCTGGGCCTCGCAACGGCTCAACTGTTAATTGAAGGGCATGGTGGTACTATTAATATAGAGAGTGAACGGGGCAAGGGAACAGTGGTGGGGATAGAGTTTCCGTTTGGTTTAGCCCAGGAGGTGAAGCATGATGCAGCCTAACCGCGAAAAAATCGAAGTCGCTCCGCTGTTGGAGACCATTCTGGCTGAGAAGATGATGGAGATTGAGCGAAAGAAAATTGATTTTAATTTGGAAGTTGCTGAAGAAGTGGGGGCTATCTGGGCTGACAAGGCCAAGCTGGAGCGGTGTCTCGAGTATTTAGTGTCGCATGCGGTTAAAAATATTCAACAAAATGGAAAGATGGTTATCCGCCTGGCTGGCTCAGAAAAATATGTTCGGCTGGAAATTTGCGGTGCTGATTCAGAAAACTTCGGTGACCGCCTGCGGAAGATTTTTGATATATTTGAAGACATAAAAACCAACCGGGGTGAGCAGGTCGGTATGTGGATGTATGTGTTAAAAGATATTATCGAGTTTCATCACGGGAAGATCTGGGTTGAAGATGAAAGCTCGAATGCCAGCAAATGTGTTTTGTGTCTGCCTCGTGATTTGCGAAAAAAGGTGAAAATTGTGATTGCCGATGACAATCCCGGCATCCGTCAGACCCTGAGAGATATTCTCACCGAAAAAGAGTATCAGGTTGACACAGTAGAAAATGGTTATGAGTTAATCGCTTATTTACGGGAAAATAATCCCAAAATTGTGATTCTTGATATGATGATGCCGGAAAAAGACGGTACGGAAGTGTTTAATACGATTCGAAGCATTCAGTCCGGAATCAAAATTATTATCTATACCGGTTTTCAACGTTACGAAAATTCAGTTTATGCGCATTCCGCGGAAAAATTTCTTCTCAAAGATGAAAACCCTGAAAAACTTCTCCGCGCAATCGAGGAATTGATGTAAAGACTTTGATGCTGAAAGTCGAAAAATTGTGGAATAAGTATATTTCTTGAGGTGAAAGCATGAGTCTGATATTCCGGATGTTTTATATTCTGATCTCGTCGATTTTCCGCAAGCGATTGGGGCCGCTAGAAGATTCTGTTATCAAACTCCGGGTGCTTCCGAATGATCTGGATATTCAGGGCCACATGAATAATGGCCGGTTTCTGACGTTGATGGATTTGGGACGCATTGATTTGATGGTGCGCACCGGGTTTTGGAGAACAGCGCGGGCGCACCGGTGGATTCCATTGGTGGGAACCGCGATGATCAGTTTTAAGCGTCCTTTGAATTTGTTTCAATGTTACGAGCTTCACAGCCGCATTGTTTGCTGGGATGATAAGTGGTGCTACATCGAGCAGAAGTTTGTAAGGAAGGGGCGTATTATTACGTACGCCTGGATGCGCGGTTTGTTCCGTGGTCCGAGCGGAAATGTTGCATCGAAGGATGTGCTGCTTAAAGCAGGTTATCATCTTAAATCACCACCCATGCCGCGGGCGCTCAAACTGTGGATTCAATCTGAAAGAAGATCGCCAGCCGCCGCTTAATTTTCGATCAAACATAAGGAGTGTTCATGAAAAAATATTTATTTTTATTTTTTCTCATTACCGCAGTATTTGCTTCTGTCCAACTTTTTGCCGAGCAAAAAGAGAAATTCGGCGTCTTATTTCCACTGGGGCTGGATCCCGACGCGTATAACGTTCCTGAAGATAATCCGATCACTCCGGAAAAAATCGAACTCGGAAAAATGCTTTATTTTGACAAACGTCTTTCAGTAGATTCAACCGTAAGCTGTGCAACTTGCCATGATCCGCATCTGGGTTTTACGGATCAGGACCCGGTGTCGGAGGGATTTCATCAACTGACCGGAACTCGTAACGCGCCGACGGTTATTAACTCGGCTTTTGGCCTTTTTCAATTTTGGGATGGCCGCGCGCCTTCGCTGGAAGAGCAGGCGAAAGGTCCCATTCAAAATTCTGTAGAAATGGCGCATTCGCTGGAGGGCGCGACGAAGCGTGTTGCTGAAATCGAGGGGTACAAAAAATATTTCAAAGCCGCGTTTGGAACGGATGAGGTTGATATCGACCGCATTGTGAAAGCAATTGCGACTTACGAGCGCACCGTGCTTTCCGGCAATTCGGCCTGGGATCGTTATGTCTACAACAAAGATGATTCGGCGCTGAGTGAATCCGCGAAAAGAGGATTAAATCTATTCGAAGGCAAAGCCAATTGCACCAAATGCCATGTGGGATTTAATCTGAGCGACGGTATTTTCCATAATATCGGCGTGGGTATGAAAGCGGAGGATCCGGATCTGGGCCGGTTCAAGGTGACGAACGAGGAAAAAGACAAAGGCGCGTTCAAGACGCCGATTCTTCGCGATTTGCAGCGCACCCATCCCTACATGCATGATGGAAGTCAGAAAACACTGGAAGAGGTCGTGGAATTTTATGATAAGGGCGGAGAGCCGAATCCGTGGCTCGATGCCCAAATCAAGCCGCTTAATTTGACGAAAGAAGAGAGGGCGGATTTGGTGGCTTTCTTGAGATCCCTGGAAGGCGATTGGACACCGCCCAAAGAGCCGAAATTACCGGAGTAATCGAATTATTGCACCCGCTTTAAAGTTTGATTTTCTTGATTTCTTCTGCAGCTTTATCGCGGTAGGCTTTAAGTTTCGCTATCAATTCCGGACATTTGATGGCCAGAATACGCACGGCCAAGAGGCCGGCGTTTTTAGAATTGCCGATGCCTACCGTGGCTACGGGAATTCCGGCGGGCATTTGCACGATCGAGTATAGGGAGTCCACACCTTTTAAAGCTTGTGTTTCAACCGGAACGCCGATGACGGGAAGTGGTGTGAGGGAAGCCATTACGCCGGGAAGATGCGCTGCTCCGCCTGCGCCCGCAATAAGCACTTCGATGCCGCGCGGTTTTGCCGATTCCGTGTACTGAACCGTTAAATCCGGAGTTCGGTGGGCTGAAAGCACTTTCATTTCAAAAGGAATACCAAATTCGTTCAGTATATCTGCTGCTCCCTGCATGGTGGAAAGATCCGATTTGGAACCCATAATAATGCCGACTAAAGGAGTTTTTTTGGGAGACGTGTGTTTTTTCATAATAGAATGATTATGCTAATATACGTTAAATAATCAAGGGGGATTTTTTTATGAAAAAATCAATGTTGGTTTGTATTGGGTTCATATTTTTTGCCGCTTTGGCTTATGCACAGATGGCGATTTCATCGGCGACAGCGAAGGCGGAAATCAAAAATACTAAAGGAGAAGTTGTCGGGAATGCAGCGTTTACCGAACTGCCGGATGGGGTAAATGTCGAAATTCAAGTTTCCGGATTAACACCGGGCAAACACGGAATTCACATTCATGAATTTGGAAAATGTGAGGGGCCAGATTTCAAGTCGGCCGGTGGACATTTTAATCCAATGCATAAAATGCACGGACTTGAGAATCCCGAAGGTCATCATGCGGGCGATCTTCCTAATTTGGAGGTTGGAGTGGATGGAACGGCAAAAACAAAATTCGTAACGCACGATTTTACGCTTTCGCCGGGACCCGCTTCTTTGCTCAAGGCTGGCGGCACGTCCCTAGTGATTCATGCCGGGCCGGATGACGAAAAGACAGATCCCTCTGGAAACTCCGGGGCCAGAGTGGCTTGCGGCATAATAGGTTAGATAACCAACGTGGCACAAAGGTTCCAGGAACCTTTTTTGGTTTACCCTCAAAGTGGACAATCTTAGTCTGGTTTAGTATACTTGGGGTGGATAGCAGGTAGAAAGGTGATTCTATGCGATTTACGACCAAAACCGAATACGGGCTGGTTTGCCTGGTTTATATGGCCAAGCACCCGGAAGCCGAGATGGTGACGGTGAAGGATCTGGGTCTGACGGAGAGTTATTCCATGACCTACATGGAGAAAATTCTGCAGAAGCTCCGCGCCTCGAATATTGTGGTATCCCATCAGGGCAAGCACGGCGGATATTCTCTGGCCAGAGACCCCTCGCAAATTACGCTCCGGGAAATTATTGAAGCGCTGGAAGGCGGCACCTTCGGAAAATTTTGTGAGACGGATCTTCGCAAAGAAATTGTCTGCACCCATTTTATTATGTGCGGCCTGCGTCCGGTTTGGGAGAAAACGAAGGCGCTCCTCGACAATTTTTTCAGTTCGATCACGCTTGAAATGATTGCCAAGCCCGAGAAAGATGTGGAAGGCCTGTTGACGATAGGAGGAAAATGATGCCGGTAACTAAAGAAGATATTCTGAAAGTTTTGTCGCAAGTGAAGGATCCTGATTTGGGAAAAGATATCGTTGCGCTCGGTTTTGTCAAGGACGTGAACGTTTGTGACGGCATCGCGTCTTTCACGATTGAACTTACGACGCCCGCGTGTCCGGTGAAAGATCAGATGAAAGATCAAGCCTATCATTTGGTGATGGCGCTTCCTGGCATCAAAACGGTGAATATTAATATGACGGCGCAAGTGCGTGCGTCGCATTCTGAACAAAAAGACCAGTTGATCCCGCAGGTGAAGAACGTGATTCCGGTGGCGAGCGGCAAAGGTGGCGTCGGCAAATCAACGGTGAGCGCTAATTTAGCGATCGCGCTTTCGAAACTGGGCGCGAAAGTGGGCTTGATGGACGCGGACGTTTACGGTCCCAGCATTCCGATTTTGATGGGCGCGGTGGAGCCTCCGAAAATTGCACCCAACGGAAAAATGATTCCGCCGGTGTGTCATGGCGTAAAAATAATTTCGATGGCCTTTTTTGTTCCGAAAAACGAAGCCGTGATTTGGCGCGGTCCGATGCTGTCGAAAATGGTGGATCAATTTTTGGGCGCCGTGGATTGGGGCGAGCTGGATTATCTCGTCGTGGATTTGCCGCCGGGGACGGGTGACATTCAGCTGAGCTTGTGCCAGCGGATTCCGCTCACCGGCGCGGTGATTGTCTCGACGCCGCAGGATTTGGCGTTTCAGGTGGCCGAGAAAGCGATACTGATGTTCAACAAACTCCGCACGCCGGTGTTGGGCCTGGTGGAAAATATGAGCGGATTTGAATGCCGTCATTGTGGCGGGCGCGAGGAAATTTTTGGATCGGGCGGTGCGCGGCGCTACGGGCTGGCGAACCAAATTCCATTTTTGGGCGAGATTCCCCTGGCAACTAATATTCGAGAAACCTCTGATGGCGGGCGGCCCATTGTGGAAGCATTTCCGGACTCGCCGAGTGCGAAAGCATTTTTTAAAGTGGCGGAAAATTTGGCGGCGCAGATTAGCGTAGAGAATTTGCAAGCCGCGTCGCCGGATCGTCCGGAGCCGAAGGAAATATCTCAGCCGTCCGAATGCGAAGTCAAGATTGTGTGGAAAGACGGACATGAAAGTATTTATTCGGCGTTCGATTTGCGCGCGAGCTGCAGCTGTGCCAGCTGTGTCGATGAAGTGACTGGAAAAAAGCGGCTTGATGAATCGAAGATCGATAAAAATGTGCGGCCGCTCGCGATTGAGCCGGTGGGCCGGTATGCCATCCATTTTCAGTGGTCCGACGGGCATCGTTCAGGCATTTATACATTTGAGCATTTGCGGAATTTGGGCGGTGTCAATCAGGTACCAGGTTCATGAACCTGGCACCTGATATGTCTTGTGGGAGAATATTATGAGCAATCAGGAAAATATTTTTGATCAGGAATATAAATACGGATTCGTGACCGACATTGAGGCCGATCAGGCGCCTCCGGGACTGAACGAGGATATCATCCGTTTCATTTCTAAAAAGAAAAATGAGCCGGAGTTTATGCTCGAGTGGCGGCTCAAGGCCTATCGGCATTGGCTGACGATGAAAGAGCCGAAGTGGCAGAACGTGCATTATCCGCCGATCGATTATCAGAAGATCATTTATTATTCCGCTCCGAAGCAGAAAAAGGACGGACCGAAAAGTCTCGACGAAGTCGACAAAGAATTGCTGCGCACCTACGAGAAATTAGGTATTCCGCTGGAAGAGCAAAAACGTTTCGCCGGTGTCGCGGTCGACGCCGTGTTTGACAGCGTGTCGGTGGCGACGACGTTCAAAGAAAAATTACAAGAAGCCGGCGTCATTTTTTGCTCGTTTTCCGAAGCCGTTCACAAACATCCCGATCTGATTAAAAAATATCTGGGATCCGTGGTTCCGTATTCCGACAATTTTTTCGCAACCCTGAATTCCGCCGTCTTTAGCGACGGTTCGTTTTGCTATATCCCGAAAGGGGTTCGCTGTCCGATGGAACTCTCGACGTATTTTCGCATCAATTCGGCGGACACCGGCCAATTCGAGCGCACACTGATCATCGCCGAAGAGGGCGCCTACGTTTCATACCTTGAAGGATGCACCGCTCCCGTGCGTGACAAGAATCAATTGCACGCCGCGGTGGTGGAACTGGTGGCGGCGAAGAACGCGCAGATTAAATATTCCACGGTTCAGAATTGGTACGCCGGCGACAAGGACGGGAAGGGTGGAATTTATAATTTTGTCACCAAACGTGGGCGTTGTGTGGGCGAGCATTCCAAAATTTCCTGGACTCAGGTCGAGACCGGATCGGCGATTACGTGGAAATATCCGAGCGTGATTTTGCAGGGGGACCATTCGGTTG
>JACROU010000076.1 GCA_016214265.1 Candidatus Omnitrophota bacterium | reverse complement strand
CGTATAGCTGGATTGTGTCTTCGGGAATTCCAAAGACGAATTTGCGAGCCAGCGTTGCTATTCAGCGGGCGATAGAAAAGGGAAGAAAAAAGAATCCTTGGGTGAAAGTGGTTTATGTTGGCAATAATTTGACCACGGCCTTGAGTGTTCTGGGGTATGAGCCTGAGAATGAAGTAAAATCAGTTCTTCTCAGCCGTGACCCGGTGAAAAGCCTTGTCGTTATTCCCATGTTCAAAGTTTTGTTTGGATATTGTGAAACCAGAGCCCAGTTTGTCGCGGCTTTGCTCCATAAATATCTTGACCCGAACTTAGATGAAAAAATATTAAGTGATGCGCTCGAAAATCCTCCAGGTATGCCGCTTCATGAAATTAAGGAAAAAATTTCAGAAACAGTGCCCGACACCTCTGAGACCGAAGAGGAGTTTGAGGCTCGCTTAATCGATGAGCTCGAACGTTTTCTTCCAATGTCAGGAGATTATGCGGTTCAACGTTATTTATTGGAAATGCAGCTTCCGCATTTTCTCGCAGAATTGCGGCATGAATGCTGGGATTTTCCCTGGCTCCAAAGTGAGGCGGCTTATCACACGGTAAGGATGAGAATGATTGACGGGGATATTCAGGGTGTGGTCGGAAACATGTGGCTGCAGTCCGCAAAAAATGTTCTAAATCAAAGTTTAATCAATCCCGGCCAGCTGGTGTTTTTTGATACCTCCGAATCTTCATGGCCTAGGAACTGGTCTTTTGAAAAGTGGAAACTCTTTGAGAATGCGCTTTTCAAAAATCAAGAGAATGTATATGTTCTAGCTCAAGTTCAAAAAGATTTAAAAACAAACGAGCTTATACTTCAGCCCTCGAAAGAATTCTTTTTGAGTGCTGGAAATAAACTGATTGTGCCGCCGGCCACTGGGCAAAGCTTGGGCGGCGAACTGGGTTTGGCACCACTGGTGTTGAACCGTGCCTCGCTGAAGCAACTGCAGGAAAGACTGGCGCCCATTCCCGGCATCAGACCAAAAAGTATTGCGGCAATTGCCCAATCCATTATTCATCGTCGTCCTTTTGATTCACCGGACGATTTGAGGAAAAAACTTCTGGACACAAATTTCGACCCGAAAAACCCGGGGGCGCTTTCGAAAAATACGGTCGACACTTTGATCAAGGCCATTGAAAATGAATTGATTGTTTTTGACGTGCCGGACCTGAATACAACGTCAAAACGGAATTTGCTCAAAATTTTGTCGGAAATCCCGGGGATATCCCCTGAAAAAATTGATTTCATCGCTGATTTAATTATCGAGCGCCTTCCGTTTACCAGAGATGATTTGGAGGACAGGCTTTCACAGCCTGGGCAGGATTTGAGCAGGCCCCGCAGTTTGGATGCTCAATCAAAGCAGGCATTGACGCGTGCCGTTGACAATGGGGCTCTCGCCTTGACGTTATTTGATATTAACAATGCGTTATCAGAGACAATCAAAGGACGTTTGGAGCTTGTCGGCATCGCGAGACAAAGCATTAAAAAAATCACCGACTTAATCATCGAGCGGCGCCCGTTTACCCGCTTGAATATTGAGGCGCGTCTTTCGACTCCGGGAGCGGATGGCAGAAGTTTGGACGTTGAAGATGTACACGTTTTGATTAGCGCGATTGATAACGGTGCGATTACGCTTAAAAAATATCGTGGCCCTTCCAAGATTATCGCGCCACCTGTTCGCCGCGAATTATTGAATGGCGGATTTGCGTATGAAAATTCGCCGCGAATTCTTGTTCCCAAGGAAACATCAATTCAGACGCCAATGTTGGATCATACCCGTTCTTATCAATGGAATGCTGTGTTAAAGCACTTGGAAGGGCTCGAGGGAGAACTTAAATCGGATCGTAAGACTGGGCGTTTGCCTATCATTTTGTTTATTCCCGGATTCACGCTTTTTGATTTAGATTCAGCTCTCGAGAGAGCGGTTGAAAACGGTGCTCAGATTCAAAAAGATTTAGAAGATCCAAGTAGGCTGTTGAGTGATGTTTTAAAAGATCCGCATTATGCTGATGTGAAGGAGAAATTACGAAAATGGTGGATGATAACATCTAAAGAAGCCAATTCGTTCTTCAGTAAATTAAATCGGGCAAGTTCCCTGGCGTCACCAGCCGAACGGTTGAAGGAATTGCAACGACTCGAACAAAATCCGGATAAATCTGTTGGCTTGATTCCGTTAAACGTATTTTCTTCTACAGAAAAAGTTCTGCGATGGGGTGTAGCTCACGGGGTGACGTTTGCGACCGAAGAAAAAACCTTTGACGGGCATGTCCGTGACAATGATCTTGCTCGATTAGGCCGATTTGTTTTGTGGCAGCTTTCTTACAACGACTTGGACGGCGCTAATTTCTATTGTGATTTGGAATTTCGCACCACCGTTCAAAATATTTTCCGAAGGAATCGTGAAATTTGGGATTCTGTCAATAAAGTCAGAACATGTTTAAAGCCCAAAAATATGAGTGTTGTTCTGCCTCTGGTTAAGAGCCAGTCCGTCGATTTTCGCTTTGAATCAAATCCGGAAAATTCTGATATTAAACATGATGAAAAAGAGATTTTTCCATTGTGCAGGGCGGTTTCGTATGAGCTGGATGGAAGTTGGCCGGCGGGTGAGAGGGAGGAATATTTGTGGGCCCAGGTTATTGGCTCTACTTTGATCGATTCGATTGACAATCAACTTTGTTATGAAAATCGAATTGCCGCTGTTTATCGAATCTTTGAGCGAATCAAATCCAGACATGTAAGCGTCAAATCTCTGGTCAAAAAATGGGGAGCCAGGCTTTTCGCACTTCGGGAATCCGCGATCGTTTTTGATGAGAAGAATATTATTCCGCAAGCTCACAAAATATTATTAAAACTGCTTCAGGATGAAAAACTCCTAGAGGCTAAGGATTTTGAAGTTCTGTTTGCCAGAGGGGCAAGTTTGGGTGAGAAAGCGGACAATCCTGTCGAAGATTTCAAACTGCATCGTGCGGCCGCCTGGGTGTATACCGGGGAGAAAGATTTTGTGATGGCTTTCCGGGAACTGCAGGAGGCCGTGAAGCTGCTGGATCAGCCAAACGATATATCTGAGGAAGAGAGAAGTGATTTTTATCGCCAGTGGGGCGATCTTCGTTTGCAGATGATTTATGAACCTCTTATTACCAGCGGGAATCGCGCTTCATACATAGCGGCGAATCGCCTTGAAATTTTAAAACGTCTACTTGAGGGACTGGCTGATTATCATCGAGCATTGGTATTCAATAGCGAAAATATGCGTGCTCAGGAAGGATTTAAAGAAGTCAGAAATATTATTCAAAACATCAGAGGGATGGGCCAGGATCCCGGCCCGGCATCGGCGAAAAGTCTGGGAAAATCGGCCAATCTGGGACCGAATCCACTATTTTTGTCGCCGGAAACGCAGGTACAGATTGATCTTTTGTGGAAGGCGATGGGCGAGAAGAGGGGGGATCACTTTTTTGAAATTATTCATCAACTGAGAGCCAAGCACGGACTGTACCTTGATTTTCATGTTTTTGATGAACCCTTCACGGAAAAATTAGAACATTTTTTTACCGAATATGGCGAATTCGTCCATACAGCTATTCATCATACGACGAATGATGAAACGAGAGAGGGCATAAAGGCTGAGCATCAAGGTTTCCGTGACCGCTTCACCGCTCAAATTTTGAATAAAATGGGCGAGTTTGCCTTGATGAAAGAGAAGCTATACAAAAACCAATTCGTCCCCGGGCTTGTTTTTCAGGAGTTAGATGAATATTTTTCCAATATACAGAATTCAATTAGAACAGCTGCAGGGTTGTTAGCCGAAATCGAAAAAAACCTTGAGAATGATCAGGCAATCACTGACGCGTTTTCGCCTTGGACACGTTTTGAATCTGACGAATTGGGAGCTTTCAAAGTAGTCAATTCCCAGATTCGTCATGAAAGCATTAATGGTGTTCAACTAATAAGAAGCCACCCGATTTTAAATCGTCCCGTATTTATGGATTCTGTTTATTGGGCGACCGTGCATCATTTGCTGGGAAATCTTTATCAGCATGTGACCCGTGGCATCACTAAAGCGGGAGAACGGTGGGGTGAGGTTTTGATATTTCACGATCCGGCATTTCCAGAGCAATATATGGTTGTTTCGCTGGATAACGGAAAAGGAATCAAAAATATTGACTCTGTGATTCGAGGTGATGCATACAGTGCTGGCGGTGCATACCATGAAGCGTTGGGAATCGTGGAAAATAACAGCAAATCTTTCTCAGTCACTTCAGGTGGGCGCACCTGGATAAAAGACAAAGGTGAATTTGCGGATCCCGATCAAAAAAATCCCGGAACAAAAATTGTTGTGGTGGGGGACGCGTCGAATGGCGCAAGCCTTGGCCACGCGTCTGAGCGGTTGAAAGCGCACGGCCCTGCTCTTAATGTGCGCCAGCTTTTTGCGTCTCAGTTTCGCAATCTTTCCAGCGCGATCCGTGAACTTTTTGATCGACAAATGTATTGGCCGGATTTTTTCAAAATTATCGAAGATGGAAAGATGGTGGAATACGTCGTTTTTCTCCCCGGTCAGCAGATACCGCTAAGATATTTTGGCAGCGTTCCGCATGAAGCGCTGGCTGAAGCTGAACTGGTGATGTTGCATAACATCATGCGCGCCGCGCGGCCGGGTGTACATCAAGGCCGGTTGCAAACCCACGACCCAAGAACGCGGAAACTGGTGCCTAAGCAGGTAACTGAGACTCCGCGCCAATTTTTTCTTGAGTGGCTTTCATCTGACAGGCGGACTTGGTTTGCGATTTTCAATCCTTTTGCCATTTGGCCCCCGAAAATAAATCAAAAATTTTCCGTCCAGCCGCTTCATTTAACTCTGTCCCGCGGTGACGGTGACATCGTTCCGCAGACTGAGATGAGTCAGAAAGAGAATATTCAGGATATTCTGGAATTTTTGACGCAAGTAAATCAATCGCGTTCTCAAGTGAATGAAGAACCATTTCGAATTAGTGTAAACGGTTGGTATGCCTCGGACCGGCCGGATGCCCCAAAAGGTGGCGCCAGTCAGTATCAGGCTCACGCGCATTTGGTTCGATTTCCTTTTCCGGTGGAGCGTGCCATATGTTCGTCCGTTGAGAAAATCGGGGGCGTCTTGGTGTCGCTACTCGACAACTCAGATTGGGAGGCGGGGTGGGGAAGCGCGTTGGTGCTCGAAGCTCCTCATCAATCGATTCAACAATTAGCTGTGGTGATTTCGAAGGCCTTGGCCTTGATGCGCGACAATCATCATTCATTTTCTCTCCTGGCAACGTCTCTTCCGAACGAACGCCTGCGGGTTTTCCTTTACGAGCGGACTCAAAGCGCTCCGGGTTCTTATTTTCCGAACGAATGGGGATATTCCGAAATTTCTCGGGTTGTTTTGGTGGATGATCCGCGAACTTTTTATTCAATGACAGATAGTCAGAGTGAGGAATTCAATTCATTGCGCGAGACAATGGATAAAGTAGACTGGCTTAAAAAACAGCGTGAATGGGATTATTTGCATGTGTTGAATCCCAATTTACGCGCTAATGTGTTAAAAGCCCATCGCTTGGTGAATGGTGACCGCGAAAGTCTGGCGGCGATTGTGAACGCTCTTCGCTCAGAGTTCACAGGTGGAAAAAGTTTGGGAAGCGTTCTGCAACGTGTTGATGTCAGCCGGATTGAATTTTTGGTCTTTAAGACAGAGGCGCCAGACTTCATAAAAGCTGAAATCGAGAAAATCAAAAAACAGCTTGGATCTGAATATCAGCGCGACAAAAATAATATTTTATTCACAACAACCTCTTCCTTTAGTGATGAGATTATCAGCCCCTACACTGTATCGGCGATCCGAGCGATGCTGACTCATGAGAAAGATTTCAAGGGCAGGGATGTTGTGGATTTCGGCGCGGGAAACGGGATTCTTTCTTTGGTTGCACTTCATTTAGGGGCGCGGCGCGTGATGTTGGTTGATTTGAACCAATCACAACTTGAAAATGCCCGGAATTTGCTTGAGGAACAAGGATGGCGGGAGGATAAAGGTTATGGGGGAGATTTTGTTCTGCTGAATGCAGATTTGAATCAAGTTGATCTTGATAGATTAGCCCAAAAATTTTGGAAACCGGATTCTTCCGGAATTGTACTCGCCAATGTTGGGCCGTGGGAAATGTATGGCGGAGCCAATCAACGGTTGGCCCATATTATCAGTAATTGGCCCGTCGAATTATTTATTAACGGAGGCTACCGGTTTCCGGATGCGGATCATGAAATAGAAGCCCGTGACATTCAGAAACAATTTGAGGCGCAGGGTTTTTCGGTTCGTGAGAGCGAACTTCAAATCGGTGTGGGGCGCGGGATGCTCACGTTAATAGCGCGGAAAACAACTCAGGCGCAGTCACTCGGCGCACAGCCGTATCGTGCTTCAGCGCGTATTCCGCGGATTGCGTTGTACGGTGCGCTTGCTGTTGGTGCAATGGCGGGCGGTGTTGGAATTTTGGCGTATCGCAATTTTCGCACGCCTAGTTACGAGATCATGCCTGCCCTGAAAACTCGTGAAGCTGTGATTGCTTATCTGCACTCACTCGCCAAAGAGATGCCAACCGAAATCGAACGCCGGCAGGCTGAGGCGTTTGTTGACCTTTTGGCTAATCCCGAAATCGGACAGATTGATGTGGGCGAAATGGAAGCGGTCGGGACGGAAGCAGAAGTGAATCCCGAGGAAGATCCGGCGAAAGGTAGCATTCGGAAAATTGTTTACCACGTTCGTTCATTGCGAAATCTTCCGCGAAAAATGGCGCAAGCCTTGCTTTCTCACGAGGCTCAGCACGCGGCCGATTATCGGCTGCTTCGGGAGACGATTCGAATTCAGAAAGATTTGGTGAAGGATGTCGACGCGTTTAAGAAGCAAGAACAAGAAGCCGGTCGGGAGCCGAATTTCGAAAATCTTTTCCGCGGCCGGCAAGAGTTTATCGAAAAACTCGAGCGGTTTTGGTCTCTGCGCGTTCATCAAGAATACCGGGGGCAAGTGAGGCAGATTCAGCTGTTCAAGCGGATGATTGATGAGGCCGGCGGCGTCGATGCGTATTTGGCAGCCCATTCTTTTGCACCGGTAATTCATGACGGTATCCGGCAGGAATATCAGACCATGACGCGATTTTATCTCAAGCCCGACGGCAGCATGAACGAGCCGCTCGTGAAACAAGCGCTTATTTTTTCCGACATCGTCCGTTCGTCCGATATTTACAATTTGGCAAGGGCGATTGAATTACATGAATGTGCCAAAAATCCGAAGGCGTTCGCTCCTGACTCGAAAAACGGCAGAGCACGTCCCAGAACCGGAAGTGCCGCGTTCGGATTCTTATGGCAAAACCGCGCCCTCATCGACGAAGCGGACAAGATCGCGAACGCCCGTTCGTTGGGCCAGTCGGAGTTGTATGCCCTTTCGCGTTTGTCGCAGCGTTTATTGCCTCTGGAATTGCCTCGGGGAGAGAATGAAAAACGAGATTTGCAAGTTCGGATTGACGAAATTATGGGGCGATTTTCTGTTGCCCGCTCTTTAGCTTTCGAAGAGGAACGATTGCCCGTTGTCGATGGCTTGAGCCGGATTCTAGATATTTTTGGATATGTGATTTATGTGCTGCACGGTCCTCAGTCTTTGGACGAGCTTAGCTGGGCGAAACTTCGGATGCAAGTCATGGCAGACTTGCAGAAGGAGCTTGAGGGTTTGCGGCAGGCAACTGTCAAGCAATTGCCGTTAACCATGCCTGCCCGGTCTGCTCAAAAAAATATTTTATCCAAAAAAGAAACTGCTTCAAATCCTCGCCGGGTCGCGGCCCTAAAATCACAAGATCGTGCTTGGAAAAACCCGGCTGCTTATCGACAGGCGGTAAGATTTGATAACTTCATCAACAGTCATTTAGATGTTTACGGACGTTATGTGTTGATTCAACGGTTGAATCAACACCTCATGCTTCTTGAAAAAAGAGACGCAAAAACTGGTGACGCGATTTCGTATGTTACGAATGTTGTGGGTGCCCTTGTTCGTCCCGATAGTCCTCTGGCCTGGATTGAGCAAGTCTCGGATCTGGACGGTTATCTGGTTCAGCCCTTCAATCTGGATCGCTGGTCGATTATTCCAACAGTAGGATTGAAGCATGCTTTTGCTGATAATCCTGAACGGGGGATAGCCGTTCATCGTTGGGTCATGAGCGAAAACGGCCGCTACGCCGCCAAACGGCATATCTATTCCAATATTGTCCAGGTTTGGGATTTGGAGAGGGGTAAAAAAATTCATGAGGCACCGGTTTCAGTGCCGGAGGCGCGGGGCGGGGCGACCGCCGATCTTATCGGCCTGAGTGATGATGGTCATCGTTTGATCATGAGTTTTTATGTCGCTCCGCCCAGCAATCACGATTACTGGCTTTGGGATTTTGAAGATTCTAAAAATTCGCACCGAATTGGCAGGAACACCATTTCCTTTTTCGCGCCTGACGGCGTGCTGCTGATTTCACAAAAACACGATTCTTTCCGCGATTTTACTTCTCATGTCTGGGATTCTAAATTCGGTCAGCGTCTATTCGATCTGGAACATTCGTCGGAAGTTTCCCTGTTCCGCCACAATTTCAATTCACTCGGTAACCGGCTGATTGCCGGTCAAGGAAGTCAGATCATCATTTGGGATCTAACGACAGGAAAACAGCTTTCTCACTATGAATTGCCCGCTTACGGTTTGATTAATGCCGTGGCGCTAAGTCCTGATGGAAAAGTTGCTTTTGTGGGGGATGAAACAGGTCGCGTACGGATAGTGAGCGTTTCGAATTCCGTAGGATTCCTGTTAGGTGAAATTCCCGGTACTTCCGGTTTAGGAAGAATCGAAGAAATTGAAGTGGCTTGGGATGGAAGCGCCATATTGGTCACGGGTGATTCCTGGTCTCATCGCGATCATCCACGATTTCGCGCGGGCCTGTATCAGGTTGCCAATGTTCAAGGTGCTTCGCTCGGCTCAAGTTTGAGCGTGACCGAAGCCGCACTTTCGAAACTGGCAACGATCGATTTAGACAAGATTTCCGACCGTGAGGGGGCAACTCTTAAAGATTGGCTGGAGGAGAATTTAGCTGAAGTTCGGGATTCTGAAAGAAAGCCGCCGGTAGAAATGACGTTTGAAGAGCTTTCGCAGCGTCTTCGTGAACATCAGCCATTGATTGAAAATCCTCCTGCGCCAATTATGGGTACGCCCGTCGGCGATATCGATTTAAGCCGGCTCAACGATATTACTCGCTACAAAGGGTATGACGCATATGCGCAGCTGGCGCTTGATCTGACGCTTGCCCATTACCTGAGATTGATCCGGATAAAGAGGTTCAGAGGTCCAATCGCGCCGCGAATGATTCAGTCCCGGATTAGGCCGCCGTTCTTTTCCGAGCCTCCGGCGCAGATTTCCTCAACTGTTTCAGACTGGCTCAGAATCAAATATGCTTTAAAGAATCTGAACGGGAACACTTATGAAGGCGACGAGAACCAGATCAAGTTTTATGCGGAGGTGTTTGGAAAAGACATTGACGAAAAACATCTGGGCAATCTTTGTACAGCAGTTCCGGTTGAGACAAAAAGAAGACTTAAGTGGAGCCGGTTGGATTTGAATTATTCCGATGTTATATCTGTGCGCCAGAAAGTAACGGAGATTTTTTCGGATGCGACGAAGCGGGAGATTTACCGGGGGTATGAGGGGCAGATTCGATTCTACCGGGATCTGTTTGGAGAAGGGCTTAATGGAAAATTTCTGGGTAATCTTTATTCGACCGTTCCGAATACCGTCAAACGAGGCCTCAACTGGCCTGTGATTCGCTGCAATGGCGCAGATATATTCGAAAAAATACCGGCGAAGCCAAGGCTGAATGGTTTTAGCAGGGATCAAAGCAAAAGCCCAAAAGTATTGCCGCCGCTTTCTGAGACGGCCCAGAAAGAATTTCAGGAGAAGGTCCGCCAGATTCTCGCTTCAGCAAAAAAAGAGCTGGAATTCTGGGGCGATTCTTGCCAGATCCAGCTTTATGAGGCGACGCTGGGTAAGTCTGTGCGGGGAAAAAGACTGGACCTGCTTTATGACGCGCTTCCTATTTCTGAAGAGATGAAGCAGAAACATAAATGGCATCGACTCGGTTTTGATTACGGCCGAATTGAAGATATTCGAACCAAGGTAGCTGAAATATTTTCCTTGGGTAAACAACACTTAGAAAATTATAAAGGTGACCGAGGTCAGTTCCGTTTTCTGCAGGAGGTTTTTAAGGGTGAGGATATTGACGATGAGCATCTTGTCTTATTAAACGCCGTTATTCCAAGTTTTGAGATAAAAAAACTGATATGGCGCAATGATGAATTTCGAATGCTGAAGTTAAAACTGAGAGCCGCCGTCGGCGCAAGTTTGGGGGAAGACAATGACAAGAATTTCGGCTCGGATTCTGACGATAAAGGTCGAAATAATTTTGAACAGTTTGAGAAGGAATTATTGGAAGCCATACATAATGAGTTTTGGCTGAGAGCGCTTAAAATTATGCGGGATATTGAAGAACGGGCGGGTGAGGCCTGGGACGCAATGGCGCCTAAATTTGCGATGATGCGTGCGAATATCTACATTATGTTCTCTAACGGGCGGCCTAATGCAATTTCAATCCTCAGCTCGGGCATTATTGCTTTGGCGGCAGAAATGCCAAAAACAGTTCAGAATACGGGATTGCTTCAATGGCTATATTTTTTGCGCGGCAAAAATTATTTTGCCGAAAAAAAGTTTGCTGCTGCAGTGCACGATTTTTCATCCGCGTTAAATATTAAATTGAATGATGTTGAAAAGAAAGATCTCTTGGAAATGCGTGGAATGACTTATCTTGAAATGTCCGATTGGCGGAGTGCCCGCCGTGATTTTGAGGAAATTATAAAAACAAACTCGACGCCTGTTCCGCTAAGTGTTTATCTGGGATTGGCCTACGCGTATTCCCGGCTGAAGCTGGAAAAGCTTGAGGTGGTGGTTTGGCAAATTATGGATCATGCGTTTCAGTGCGAGGCCAAAGTGGATTATTACCGCGCGCTCATGGCCCTCGATATTAATGAGCTGGAAACAGCGCAGAGAAAAATTAGCGATGCGTTATCCAAGGCAATCCACACGGATGTGATTCCTATTTTGCGTTTGCGTGGCGAAATCTATTTAAAGATGCGGCAATTTAAAAAAGCGGGAGATGATTTTCGTAAGCTATTGAGTCTGGATCCCACAAATACGGATGTGATGATCAAGATGGCGGTCATTTTGTCCAGGAAAAATGGATCAGAAGAAGCCAAATCCTTACTGGAGACAGCTCTTGCAGTGAGAGCAAAAAAACTTCAGCCAGTGAAGCTGAATATGGTTGATGTCAGCCGTGTTTTGCGCCAACAAAAAATTGAAGACACGCACGACCAAATTTGGGATCGTGGCCGGGACTATTTTTTATCCATGGATTCAGAACAGTATATTGACCGAACAGCGACGCCGACTCAGGCGGAAATTTCGGGAAAAAGAATGCTTTTCGAACTTGAGCGTGAGGATGATTTGGATCAGAAAATTCAGGGTATTACCGCGGCCATTTCGCAAGGAAACAATTCAGCGGAGATCTACGCTTCTCGCGCTGAGGCTTATATGGAGAGGGCAAAAAAATATCGGGAAGATAAACTTAACGAGAAACTTATTTGTCTGAAAGCGGCCTTGTTTGACTTCGCCACCGCTGCGGAAAAGAATCAAGGAAATGCTGAATTGAAGCAAAAAATTAAAGATCTGGCGTCTCAGATTGAAAAGATGGAAAAAAATATTTTTGATCAAATTCGCAAAAATTTCCCATCTGGTTCTGACGATGCAACGGGCCCGGTTGCTGGTGCGAGTTTGGGAGCCCGCCTCGGGAATTACGGCATTTCACAGCTCGCGATTTTGCTTATCGGCCGCAAATTCACACGG